>CAZPOZ010000131.1:0-7566 GCA_964588235.1 uncultured Planctomycetales bacterium | reverse complement strand
GAGCCGATGCGGGCCTGAGCGCCCCCAGCCCAGCGCGCCGCTCGCGCGCAGGGGGGCCAACTTCGGACACCACCGAAGGCCTGCGACTCTGGGTCGGACACCGTCCGGCTCGGTAGGCTGAGCCGCATGGACCCCGTCACCGTGGCCGCTCAGGCGCTGGCAGCCGCCCTCGCTGCCGACCCCCGCACCCAGGCCCTGCGCGGGGCCCAGGACGCGCTGAAGGACTCGCCCGAGGACGAGCGCGTGCAGCAGCGCTACCACGAGCTGCGCCAGCAGATCGCCGCGCTCGAGGAGGCCCAGCGCCCGGTCGAGCCGCCCCTCAAGCGCGAGGTGGCCACCCTGGGCGAGCAGGTCCGCCGCAGCCAGGTGCTCCAGCGGCTCCTGCGCGCCCACGCCGAGTTCAGCGGGATGATGGACGAGGTGTCCCAGACGATCTCGTCGGCCGTGGACGAGGCCGTGGGCCCCGCTACGGGATGACGACCACGGTGAGCGTGACGGGCGAGCCGGGCGAGAGCCGCGTGCCGGCCACGGGGCTCTGGGCCACGACCCGACGCTTGCTGGCGGGGCCCGGCGGCCCCTGCACCTGGGCGCTGAGCCCCACCGACTGCAGCGCCGCCTCGGCCTGGAGCCGCGTGAGCCCGACGAGCTGAGGCACGCTCACGCCGGCGCCGGGGGGCCCGCCCCCCTGGCCCTGGTGCACGTACACCAGCTTCACGGAGGAGCCGGGCGGCACCGGCGTTCCGGGTGCGGGCTGCTGGCCGACGACGACCTTGCGGGCGAAGGGCAGCGGCGGCCCCTGGAGCTCGGGCGTGGAGGTCAGGTTCTTCTGCGCCAGCGCCTGCTGGGCGTCGGCCAGCTGCTGCCCGACCACGTTGGGCACCAGCACCTGCACCTGGGGTACCGGCTGGTGGAGGTAGGTCGCGCGCACGGTGGTGCCGGCGGGCACCTGCGAGCCCGGAGGGGGGTCCTGCGCGACGACGCGGGTCCCGGCGCCCGGGACCGAGGGCCCTTGCGCCTGGAACTGGCCGTTGAGCTGCGCCTGCTGCAGCGCCTGCTGCGCCTCGGGGAGGGAGAGGCCGATCAGGGAGGGCACGGGCACCGCGGGCGGCCCGCCCGAGGGCAGCTCCACGTAGGTCAGCTGCACGACGGTGCCGGGGTTCACCAGCGCGCCGGCCGGGGGCGATTGCGCGGTCACCCGCGTGCCCGGGCCGGGCAGGATCGGGCCCTGGTGCTGCAGGTCGACGCCCAGGCCCTTCTGCTGCAGCGCGGCCACCGCGTCGTCCTTGCTCTGACCGACCACGCCGGGCACCTGCACCTTGACCGGGATGCCACCGCCGCTGCTGAACTTGAACGCGAAGGGCACGTCGCTGCCCCGGGCCAGGGGCACGCCGGCCGGAGCGCCCTGGGCGATGACCACCGTGGCCCCGATGCCGAAGGCCGGGCCCTGCGGCTGCGGGTTGAACCCCGCCTGCTGCAGCAGCGCGACGGCCTCCGTGCGCGAGCGCCCGATCAGCGCCGGCACCACGCTGGCCAGCGGGACGAAGTAGCGCACCTCGCTGCCGGCGGGCACCGTGGCGCCGGGCGCGGGCGCCTGCTGGTCCACGACCTCCACGGCCGCGCCCGGCGCGAGGTGGGCCAAGCCCACGGGCTTGAGCCCCGCCTGCCGCAGCGCCGCATAGGCCTGCGCGGCGCTCTGGCCGATCACCGCGGGCACCCGCACGGTCCCGCCGGGCCCGCCGCCGCCGAGCGCGACGAACACGCGCACGGGGCTGCCGCGGGCCACGCTCGACCCGGCCTGCGGCTGCTGGGCGAAGACCAGCCCCACGGGGAAGCCCGACGGCGCCGGCAGCACCTGGGCGCTCAGGCCCAGCGCCGAGAGGATCTGCGCCGCCTGCGCGTGGGTCAGCCCGAACAGGGTGGGCACCGTGACCTGCTGGGGCTGCGCGGCCGGCAGGGCCACGACCAGCGTGAGCGTGGCGCCGGCCGCCAGCGGGGTGCCCGCAGGCGGGTCCTGCTGCACGCAGGTCCACGGCGTCTGCCCGCCCACGACCTGGAAGGCGGCCTGCGGGACGAAGCCCAGCGCCTGGGCGGCCTCCAGCGCCGCGTTCATGGACAGGCCGACCAGGTTGGGAGCGGGCAGCCCGGGCGCGGGCGGCACGGGTTGCGGCGTGCCCGAGACGCGCAGGAAGACCGTGCCCCCGCTGAGCATCTCGGTGCCGGAGGCGGGCGTCTGGCTGATCACCGTGCCCGCGGGGCGGGCCGGGTCGTTCACGTACTCCACCGACGAGGCCAGCCCGAGCGTGCGCAGCACCTCGGCGGCGTCGGCCTCGGCCCGGCCCAGGAGCGAGGGCACCACCACCCCCACCGGGCCCGGCTGCGCGCCCTGCACCACGCGCAGCGTCAGCACGCCGCGGAACGGCAGGCTCGAGCCGGGGGCGGGCGACTGGTCGAGCACGCGACCGTCGTCGGCCGGCGCGCCCGGCACCAGCTCGACCTCGAGCACGTAGGCCGTCTCGAGCTCGCGCCCCACGTCGGGCAGGCGCTGCCCGCGCAGGTCGGGCACGCGCGTGTCGATGCGCAGCGCCAGGCCCACGCGCAGCAGCACCTGCGTGCCCGGGGCCACGCGCGCGCCCGCCGGCGGGTCCTGCCGGCTCACCTGCCCGACCGGGGGCCCGGCCTCGTCCACGACCACGACGACCAGCCCCTCGGCCTCGAGGGCCTGACGCGCCGACTCGACCGGCCTCCCGCCCACGTTGGGCACGGTCACGTCGCCGGGCGCGGCCCCCGCCGACGGGGCCCCGCAGACGGCCGCGAGCAGCAGCAGGCCGAGGACGAGCAGCGGGATCGGGCGCATGGGCATCTCCGGAGGGGGCGGCACGGGGGCGCCGGGGCCGGCCGGTCCGCAAAGACCGGGCCGGGTCCCAGAGCCTCCCCCGCCCGGCTGCCGAGGCCGAGTTCTCCCCGGGCGCCGGCCCGCGGGAGCCGGGGCCGCGCCGGGGCTGTCTCCCGCCGGGGACGGGGTTGACGCGCGAAGCCCGGCCCGGGTAGGACGGCGCGCGAGGGATCCGGTCGTGCTCCACGCGTGACTCCGCCGCCCCCGGCGGCGGTGTAGGCGTGGGCCCCGGAGGGGGGCCCACGGAGCTCCGACGTGGACCCTCTGTTCACCGAGTGGTTGGGCCGGGCGAAGGCCGGCGATGCACCCGCGTTCCGCCGTCTGATCGAGGCGCTGGCCGACGATCTGCTCGAGTTCGCCACCGGCCTGCTGCGGGGCGACGCGAACGCCGCGCAGGACGTCGTGCAGGACGTCTTCGTCGGCCTGTGGCGCCACCTGCCCCGCATCCGCGACGCGCAGCACGTGCGTGCGTGGTGCTTCCGCGTCGCGCGCTGCCGCGCGCTCACGACGGTGCGGCGCCTGCTCGGGAGCCGGCGCCGTTGGCGGCGCGTGCTGCTGGCCTCGCCCCCCGGGCTCGTGACGGAGGCCGACGGGGGCCCGGGCGACGGCCGCCCCGCCGACGAGGTGGGCGAGCGCGAGCCGATCCTGCGCGCCCTCGACCAGGCGGTGGAAGACCTGCCCAGCGACTACCGCGCGTCGATCCGGCTCCACTACCTGCAGGGGCTTGACACGAAGGCCACCGCAAGCCTGCTCGGGGTGAGCCTGCCGACGATGAAGATGCGCCTGTTGCGCGCCCGGCGCGCGCTGCGGCGGGCGCTCACCGAGCCGCCCCCGCCCCCGGCGGGCGCCCCGACGCCTCCGCCCGCCCCCGGAGGACCGCCATGACCCCGCTGCGCTCGCGTCGCCGGCCCCGGGGGCGGCTTAGGCCCCCGCCGCCGGGCCCGGGCGGCCGGCCCCTGCCCCCCACGCGCCTCCCCTGCCCCCCCGGGCTGATCGCGCGGGTGATGGAGCGCGTGGAGCGTGCCGGTGGGCGCCCGTCGGGCCTCCCGCCGGCGGAGGCGGCGCCGACGGCGCCCGCCCCCCGTGGGGGGCGCCGGGCGCTGATCGCCCTGGCGGCCCTGCTGCTGGCCGCGCTGCTCCCGGCCCCCCTGGGAGCGTCGGGCCGCTGGGCCGGGGCCGGCTGGCAGCCTGCCCCGCCGGCGCCGCGCCGGGCGCACGCGCCCCCGCCCCGCCCCCCGTCCGAAGCGCCGCGCCCGGGGCCGGGCCCGCGGCCGGCGGCGGCCCCGAACGCGCCCTCGCCCGAGAGGCCGCCTCCGCCCCCCGCCGGGAGGCGCTGATGCCCGGCCCGGACCGCGCCCGCCCGGCTCGCCCGACGCCTCGGTGCCCGGGACGGGTGCGCCGGCCGCGCCTGCCGCTGCTCCTCGGGCTGCTGCCGCTGCTGGCGGGTGCGGCGGCCCCCGCCGACCCTGCGACCGCGCGCGACGCCTGGGAGCAGGCCGAACGGCTGCGCCAGGGCGCCTTCGCGGAGCGGGTTCAGGCGCTCCGGCGCGTGCGGGCCCTGGCCCGCCCCCACGACCCGCTCCACCTGCGGGCTGTGCGCGCCGAGGCCCGCGCGCTGCGCGGGGCCCGACGCGTGCACGGCGCGGCCGCGCTCGAGGCGCTGGCCGCCCGGCTGCTGCCGGCCCACGACCCGGAGCGCGCGCCCCCCCTGGTGGCCGCCGCGCGCGCGCTGCGTGCGGAGGGCGACGACGAGGCCGCGCGGCCGCTGCTCGAGGAGGCGGCGGGGCTGGCGCGGCGCGAGGCCCCCGAGGTCGCCGACGAGGCCCTGGACCTGCTGGTGGAGGACGCCGACGAGCGCAGGGACGTCGCCGCCCTCGGCGCGCTCGCCGCGCGGCTCGAGCGCGAGCGGGCGCGTCCGAGCTCGGTCATCCGGGCGCTGGACGCGCTCGGCTGCCTGCACCTCGCGCGGGGCGCGCGCCCGCAGGCGCAGGCCTGCCTCGCCCGGCTGCGCGAGGCGTTCCTGGGCGCGGGCGCCGCCGGGCCCCGGGAGGCGGCCCTGGCCACGAAGGCCTGGCTCGACGCCGGGCTGCGCAAGGCGCTGGCCCGCTGAGCAGCCCCGGAGCGATCGCGGGGCGACGCGGGCGGGCCCGCGGGCGCGGGCCGCCCGTCACGCGGGCAGGACCGACGGCCGGCCGATGCCGTGCCACTCGAAGCCCAGGCGCGCCAGCGCCTCGGTGTCGAACACGTTGCGCCCGTCGAAGATCAGCGGCGCTCGCAGCAGCGACTTGAGCCGCTCGAGGTCCACGGCGCGGTACTCGTTCCACTCGGTGCACAGCACCAGGGCGTCGGCCCCGCGGGCGGCCTCGTAGGGATCCTCCACGTAGGAGAGCCCGTCGCCGAAGCGCGCCCGGAACGGGGCGATCGCCTCCGGGTCGGTGGCCACGACCTCGGCGCCGGCGCGCAGCAGGCGCTCGGCGACCACCAGCGCCGGCGCCTCGCGCACGTCGTCGGTACGCGGCTTGAACGCGAGCCCCCACAGCGCCAGGCGACGGCCGGACAGGCTCTGCCCCAGCCGCCGGAGGATCTTGTCCACCAGGACGTGCTTCTGCGCGTCGTTGACCGCCTCGGCCGCGCGCACGATCTGCATCTCCACGCCGGCGCGGCGCGCCACGTGGATCAGGCCCTGCGTGTCCTTGGGGAAGCAGGAGCCGCCGTAGCCGCAGCCCGCGTGCAGGAAGGGCTGGCCGATGCGACGGTCGGTGCCGATCCCCCGCGAGACCGCCTTCACGTCGCCCCCCACCGCCTCGCACAGGCGCGCGATCTCGTTCATGAAGGAGATGCGCGTGGCCAGCATGGCGTTGGCGGCGTACTTGGTCAGCTCGGCCGACACGTTGCTCATGCGCAGGATGGGGTTGTTGTTGAGCATGTACGGCGCGTAGAGCGCGCGCATCACCTCCCAGGCCTCGTCGGCGTCGGTGCCCACCACGACGCGGTCGGGCTTCATGAAGTCGGCGACGGCGTCGCCCTCCTTGAGGAACTCCGGGTTGCTCACCACGTGGACGCGGTGCGGGGTGAGGCCCGAGACGCGCTCCCGCACCCAGGCGGCCGTGCCCACGGGCACGGTGCTCTTGAGCACCAGCACGGCGGGGCCGGTGAGGGCGCGGGCCACGTCGCTCACCGCGGCCTCCACGAAGCGCAGGTCGGGGGCGCCGTCGGCCCCCTCGGGGGTGCCCACGGCGATGAACACGACGCGGCGACCGGGGACGGCGTCGGCGTGGCGGGTGGTGAACGAGAGGCGCCCCTCGTGGATCACGCGGCGCTGCACGTCGCTCAGGCCGGGCTCGTAGATCACCGTCTCGCCCCGGCGCAGGCGCTCGACCTTCGCCGGGTCGGTGTCCACGCAGACCACCTCGTGGCCGCCGTCGGCGAAGCAGACGCCGGCCACGAGCCCCACGTACCCGGTGCCCACGACGGCGATGCGCATGCAGGTGGCCTCCCAGCCGGCCGGCGGCCGGGGGGCCCATCATGGCGCCTCCCCCCACCCGCGCCACCTTCCCCGCCGCCCTTGCGCGGGCCCCCCGGGCCCCGACCGGGTAGGCTGGCCCGGTCCCCAGCCCGAAGGAGGCAGCAGCGATGGACTCCCTTCTCCCCTGGATCGCGAGCGCCGGCGGCGGCGCGCTGGCCGGCAACCTGGTCGGCCTGGTGGGCCGCCTCAAGCAGCTCACGCCGGTGATCAAGACGGTCCTGGGGGCCCTGGGCGGCCTCCTCGGAGGCAAGGGCCTCGAGCTGGCCGGGCTGCTCAAGGGGCTGGACACGGCGGGGCAGGCGGGGCTGGGCGCCGGGGTCGGGGGGCTGGTCACCTACCTGCTCGGCTCGCTCATGGTGAAGAAGCCCGGGGCCTGAGCGCCCGGCGCTCCGCTCGCGCGCAGGGGACGGCCACGGGGGACGGCACCCGCGCTCCGGTCCGCGCCCGGGGAGGTAGGCTCTCCACGCCGCAGCCTGGCTGCGCGACGAGGTCCGGCCCGTGACGAAGCCCCGCGAAGCGATCCTCGACTCGATCCTCGACGCCGTGGGGCGCACGCCGCTGGTGCGCCTGAGGACGATCGGGCGCGAGACCGGCTGCGAGCTGCTCGCCAAGTGCGAGTACCTGAACCCGGGCGGCTCCGTGAAGGACCGGATCGGGCGGCGCATGCTCGAGGAGGCCCAGCGGGCCGGCCGCATCCGCCCGGGTGACACGCTGATCGAGCCGACGAGCGGCAACACCGGCATCGGGCTGGCGCTGGCGGCGGCCGTGTACGGCTACCGCATGATCATCACCATGCCGCAGAAGATGAGCCGCGAGAAGCAGGTGGTGCTGGAGGCGCTCGGCGCGGAGATCATCCGCACGCCCACCGAGGCGGCCTGGGATGCGCCCGAGAGCCACATCGGCGTGGCCCGGCAGCTGCGCGGCCTGCTGCCCAACGCGCACATCCTGGACCAGAACGCCAACCCCGACAACCCGCTGGCGCACGAGGAGGGCACGGGGCGGGAGATCGTCGAGCAGTGCGGGGGCCGCCTGGACGCCGTGGTGCTCACCGCGGGCACCGGCGGCACGCTCACCGGCATCGCGCGGCACGTGAAGCGCCAGGTCCCGGGCTGTCGGGTCGTCGGCGTCGACCCCGTGGGCTCCATCC
>CAZPOZ010000130.1:0-7669 GCA_964588235.1 uncultured Planctomycetales bacterium | reverse complement strand
CTGCTGCTGTTCCTGCTGTTCGTGCTGCTGACCACGCGCGTCCCGCCCCCCGACTCGCTCGGGGGGCCGCAGGGACGCTTCGCCGTGCTCACGCCGCCGGCCGAGGAGCAGGCCGACCGGGGCCCCGATCCCGAGGAGTCCTCGGCGCCCGAGCCGCTGCCGCCCATCGAGCCGCTCGAGACGCCGGATCCGGAGACGGCCGAGGAGACGCCCACCCCCGACGAGCCGATCCCGCTCACCTCCTCGCTCTTCCCCGACGACGCGCCCGTGCCCGACCTGGGCACGCAGCCCTCGCTGGCCTCCAGCGGGCGCCGCGTCGCCCCGCGCAAGCCGCGCCCCGCGCCGGCCCCGAAGATCGACTTGGCCCAGCCGGTGGCCAAGGCCTCGGCGCGCGACGCCAACCGCAAGGCCGCGCAGCACCTGCGCGACCAGCTGGGGATCGACGGCGGCGGAGAGGGTCAGGCCCTCTCCCGGCTGACGGCCGACGACGTCCTCGTGGTCGAGGGCGAGTTCGACCACCAGGAGCGCGTGCTGGACGCGCTGCGCATCCCCTACCGGCTGATCTCGCCGCACGCGCCCGAGATCTTCAGCGGCGCCGCCTTCCGGCGGCCGCGCTACGTCTTCTGGAACTGCGGGCACGGGCTGGCGCCCCGGGCGACGGCGCTCGTGGCCCCTCACGTGCGGTCCTACGTCGAGGCGGGTGGCTACCTGTTCACCTCGGACTGGGTCGTGGGCCACGTCCTGCGCCAGGCGTTCCCGGGCTACGTGGACACCAGCGGGCTCCGGGGACAGCTGCCGGAGATGGTGATCGACATCGCCCCCACCCGCGCCGGTGCCGCCCATCCCCTGCTCCAGGGCGTGTTCACCTCGGGCGTGACGGGACGCTGGTGGCTCGAGCAGCAGTCCTACGACATCCTCGTCAAGAAGCCCGCCGAGGTGACCGTGCTGATCGAGAGCCCGCAGCTGCGGGAGCTGGCCCATCGCTCCGCCGCCATGGCCATCACCTTCGAGCCCGGCAAGGGGCGGGTGCTGCACCTGCTCGGGCACTACTACCAGGAGGAGGGCAACCTCGCCGGCGTCATCGCCGCGCAGCGCCTCGCGCTGAACTTCCTGCTGCTGGGGCTGGCGCAGGAAGGTCGCTGAGCCGCGCGGCCTTCCCTGGCCTGCCCGCGGCGGCGGGCGCCGCGCTCACCACCACGCGTCGGCCAGGTGCTCCTTCCAGCGCTCGCGCTCGGCGGCGTCGGGCCGGCCCGCGCCCGACGGGGCCGGAGCCGGGCCCGCGGCGACCTCCGTCAGCCGCGCACGCGCCCAGGTGGCGATGAGGTCGTCGGGGTCGGCCAGCAGATGCCAGGCCCCGAGGGTGTCCCGCCCGGCGCCGGTGGCCGCCAGCGCCTCCGCCGCACGCTCGCGCCGCCGCACCGCCGGCGCGCCGGCGGCCGCCGCCTCGTCGTAGGCGTCGAGCGCCGTCGCCAGCGCGACCGGCGCGTCCTCGAAGCGCGGCGTCCCGGCCCCGCCGGCGCGCCGCGCCCGGCAGACCGCGCCCGCGGGCACGTACACCTCGCGCCCCTCGTTCTCGAACGCCACCTGCCCCGTCAGCACGCTCACCCGCGCGTCGCCCGCCGCATCGACCTCCAGCACGTAGCGGCAGCCCAGGTCCACGCAGCGGGCGGCCGGCGTGTCCACCTGGAAGAACCTCGGGCGGGCTTCGGCCGACACCCGGGCCTCGAGCCGGCCGCGCTCCAGGTACAGGCGGGTCTCCTCGTGCGACAGGCGACGCACCTCGAGGCGCGAGTGCGGATCGAGGGTCAGGCGGCCCACGTCGCCGAGCTCGAGCTCGCGCCGCTCGGCGCCGCTCTCCACCCACGCACGCTCCCCGAGCCGGCCGCCGCCGACCCAGGCCAGCGCAGGGCCGGCGTCCGCGACCGGCCCGGGCCCCTCGGACCCGCCCGCGAGCACCCCGGCGACGACCGCCGCGGCCGCCGCGCCCAGGCCCCCCAGGAGCAGCAGCCAGGCGCGACGCCGCCCCGCCGGCGGCCGCGGAGCCGCCGTCGGGGAGGCGACCGGAGGAGGCCCGGGCCCGTGAGCCAGCGGCCGCAGCAGCCGTTCCAGGCGCTCGACCTCGGGGTCGGGAGGGTCCGTCGGATCGTAGAGGTAGTCGGGCGTCATCACCAGCCCTCCGCCGCGAGCAGCGGGCGCAGCAGCGCGAAGCCCCGGTGCAGGTTCACGCGCACGGAGCCCGGGCTCAGCCCCGTGCGGGCGGCGATCTCGGCCCCGCCCAGGCCCTCCACCAGCCGCAGCACCAGCGCCTCGCGGTAGGCCTCGGGCAGCCGCTGGAGCAGGGTCAGCACGCGCAGGCGCAGCCGCCGATCGTCCTCGGGAGCCTGCGCCCGCGCGGGGAGCGCGTGGAGCGCGTCGTCGGAGAGGCGCGGTCGTCGCGCCCGCGCGCGCAGGCGGTCGCGGGCGGCGTTGCGGGCCAGGGCGGTGATCCAGCCGGGGAGCGCCTGCGGGTCGCGCAACGAGCCCAAACGGGTGGCCACCTTCACGAACACCTCCTGCACGACGTCGTCGGCCTCGTCGGCTCCCACGTGCGCCAGCGCCACGCCGTGGACGACGGGTGCGAAGCGCGCATAGAGCCCTTCGAGCTCGCGGGGCGCGCAGGCCCCGGGAGCCGCCTCCGCCGACGGCGTCGTCGGCGGGGCGGGCGGATCGGCGCGCGAGGACGGCCCGGACACGCGGTGGAGGGTAGCGCGCCCTTCAGCGCAGCGCGTCGAGCCTTCGCTCGGCTTCCGCACGCACGAGGGGGTCACGCGTCGCGGCCCGCGCGTGCCGCAGGTGGGCTTCGAGGAAGCGTCCGAGCCGCGCGAGGCGCCGCTCCGCGGCCGCCGCCGGCGCCGCGCCGCCGCGCGCATCCCGCAGCGCCGCCTCGACCTCCTCGGCCGCCTCCGGGCTGACGAGCTCCTGGCGGCCGACGAGCACGCGCACGACGCGATCGGGCTTGGGCAGGATCGTGAGCGGCAGGACGGCCTCGGTCACGGGCTGCGGGACGGTGTAGATCAGGCGCAGCCCCTCGGTGCGGAACCAGGACCGCGACCAGGTGCGCACCATGGCGCGGGCCTCGTCTTCGTGGAGGCCCCGGCCGCGCAGGATCTTCTGCACGTCGGCCTCGAGCCCGGGCAGCACGGAGGCGATCGGCTGGAAGGGGCGGGCCGACAGCGTCCCGGCGGCCGTGGCGCGCGGATCGACGTAGCAGGTGACGTCGTAGCGGGCCTCGCCGCCGCCGGGCCCCACCTCGAGGGCCACGACCTGCGCGACCTGGTGGGCGCTCGCGTTCTGGAACGACCAGCCGCCCTTCCCCGTGGCGCGGCCGGCGAACGGCAGCTCGAGACGGCCCAGGCCCCGGTAGAAGAGGTAGTGCTCGGCCTCGACCGGCCCCAGGCGGGACGCCCCCACGCGCGGCCGCGTTCGCAGCAGGGCCGCGCGCACCTCACGCGCGTAGGCCCAGGGGTCGTCGGGCGCCACCCTCGGGATCGCGTCCGCGAGCTCGGCCGACGGCGCGACACCCGACGGCAGCGCCTCCACGTCCCACTCGAGGAACGAGCGTTCGACGGTGGAGAGGTCGAGGGGGCCGGCGTCGCAGGGTCCCTCGGGGGGGCCGAGCAGGTCGGTGACGGGGTACCACTGCGAGATCAGCCCGCGCTCGAACTCGACGCGCACGCGCAGCGCGCGCGGCACGTCCGTGTGGACGTAGATCACCGGCGTCTCCATCCGGTGCGTCACCCGGTTCACGGGCACCTCGAGCCCCTTGTAGCCCTGCGCGCGCAGCGGGCAGTCGCGCACCTTCGAGCGCGAGTAGACGAACTCCGGCAGCGCCTCCTCCTCGTGCTGCATGCCCTCGAGCCCCACCCCGTCGAGCCCCGCCAGGGAGGTGAAGGTGCCCCACTCGTGGACGACCAGGGGCGCGGGGGCGGGCGGCTCGGCCGCGGCGCCGGGCAGGGCCCACGGAGCCCACGGGAGCAGGCCGAGGAGCAGGCCCGGGAGCGGGACGGGGAAACGACGCATGGGGACCTCCGGACCGCAGGCTGAGGCGGCCGGGGTTCGACCGCGCCGGGTCGGGAGGAAGGACGGCGGAGGCCGACCGGCGTTATCCGGGTCGCCGCTCCGCCCTCGCGGATCAGAGCGCGTAGACGAGCAGCACGCCCAGGTGCGAGGCCTGCAGCAGCAGGTACATCCCCCGCCACGCAGGATGGTTGCGCTCCGAGGCCAGGCCGGCCGGGTCGCGGACCAGGGTCCGCGCGGTGAGCAGGCCGAAGGTGCTCAGCCCCAGCGCCAGCAGGGCGAAGCGCCAGACGGGGGGACCGAGCAGGCCCGCCTGGGCGAGCACGGGGTACAGCGCGAACGGGGCCCAGAGGAACGGGGCGATGACCAGCGCGGCCCGCGCCGTGCCCCAGATCACGGGCAGCGTCCGGCAGCCGTGCGCGCGGTCCCCCGCCACGTCGGCGAAGTCCTTCGTGGCCGCGGCGCCGAAGACGAAGGCCCCCACCACCAGGCCCAGGGCCCAGGGCTCGGCGCTCGAAGGCCAGGCGACGACCGACCAGCCGGCCACGGGCACCAGCAGCCCGCGCGGGATCGCGATCGTCAGGAGCGCCCCCCAGGTCAGGCGCTTCGTCCGGAGCGGCGGCGCGCTGTACATCCACGTGCCGACGACGCCGGCCCCCACGCAGGCCAGGAACGGCACGCTCACCGCGGCCCCGAGCGCCAGCGCGGCCAGCGCGAGCAGGTCGCCCAGGCGCAGCGCGGCGCGCGCGCTCACCCGCCCCGAGGGGATCGGGCGGAACGCCTTGTTCACGCGGTCGATGTCGGCGTCGAAGGCCTGGTTCCAGGCGTTGCTCGCACCCGTGGCCGCGCAGGCGCTCGCCAGCGCCAGCAGCAGACGGCCCGCGGGGAGCGGCAGGTCGAGCGCCGCGACGGCCGCGCAGGCGTTGGCGCCGGCCCCGACGACGGGAGCGATCAGCGTGAAGGGCCGCACGAGCTCCAGCAGCGTGCGCAGGTTCACGGGTTCGGGCTCCGCGGGCGGACGGGAGGCGCCGGGCGTCGTGGCCGCTCCGGGGGCGGGGCGCGTGACCGCCCCAGCCCGGGTCAGGCCGACTTCACGAGACGGAAGCCGATCGTCTCGTACTTGTCCTTCGGCCCGGCCTCGAGCCGGAGATCCACGCGCAGCAGCTCGGGCGGATCGTTGTAGCAGCCGCCCTTGATCACGTGCAGGACCTCGCCGTCCTCGGCGGTGGTGGCGGTCCACTCCCAGACGTTGCCCGCAAGGTCACGCACGCCGTAGGGGCTGGCCCCGGCCCCCGAGGCCCCCACGGGCGCCGTGCCCTCCTTGGAGGGGTCGCGGCCGTGGCAGGCGCGCTGCGCGTCGGCGGGCGCCTCGCCCCACGGGTACGGGCGACCGTCGACACCGCGCGCGGCCTTCTCCCACTGCTCCTCGCTGGGCAGGGTCTTGCCGACCCAGCGCGCGAACTTCTGCACGTCGGCGATGCTCACGCCCACGACCGGAGCGTCGGGGTGGGAGAAACGCTCGTCGCGAGCGTACTTCGCCGGGCGGTAGCCGGTGGCCCGGCAGAAGGCGTCGTACTGCCGGTTCGTCACCGGGAACTTGTCGATCAGGAACGCGGACAGGCTCACGACGCGCCGCGAGGGGCCGAAGTAGAAGGGGCCCGCGGGCACGAACATCATCGGCCCGTGGTCTTCCACCTCGCGCACGCTGTAGGAGACGACCGCCGGCACGACCGGCTCGGGGGGCGGCGGAGGCGGCGGGGGGGGTGTCGCGGGCGCGGGGGCCGGGGCCGGGGCCGCCGCGGCGGGCTCGGTCGCCGCCGGCACGGGCTCGGCGGGCGCCTCCGGCGCCGCCGGCGCGGCCTCGGTCAGCCCTCGCTGCTCGAAGTAGCCGTCGATGTCCGCGAGGCGGTCGTCCACCGGCTCCCAGCTCTCGCCGGAGAGCGCCCGGTAGCGCTCGAGCCAGTGCTTGGCACGGCGGAACCACTGCTCGCGCTCGTCCTCGGTCTCGACCTCGAACGCCAGCTCGAAGGCCTGGATGCCCACCAGGAAGCAGTCGGGATCGTCGGCCTGCTCCGGCGCGCTGAAGTAGGCGTCGAGCCGGGCGAAGGCGTCCTTCTCGTCGAAGGTCTCCGTGCCCTTGCCCTCGATGTAGCGGGCGTAGACGAGCTTCTGGAGGCGGCGGAGGGTCTCGTCCAAAGGCAGGGAGCTCCCGGGCCCGATCCGGGCGGATCGTGCCGAACGGAGGAGCATAGGAGGCGCTCCGCCCCCAGCCAAGCCGGTCCCCAACCGGGTGGTGTCCTGAATCTGCTGCCCCGGCGCGCGCCGCGCGGGGGGCTCGGGAGCTCACCGGCACGCCTCCCCTGCCGGGGACGGCCGGTTCGCCCCGCGGGGACAGGCCGAGGGCCGCAGGCAGGCCCCCGGGGTCCCGGCCGGCGGCGCTTCCGCGCCCGGGCCCGCTTTTTCGCGATCGGCGGGGCCGCGAGAAGCGTCGATAGGGTTGCCGCGGGCGCCTCCGGCTTCCGCGGGCCCGACTCCCCGGCGAGCTGCTCGCCCGGGGAGCTGCAACAGGCCCGACGGCGACTGGCGCGCCGCTTGCGGTACCTCACCTGCCCCGACGTGGGCGACTCCTGGAGCCGCCCGCAAGGGGTGCCTGGAGTCCCGCCATGAAGGGCAAGATCTTCACCCCCGACGAGGCCAGCCGGATGCTGCCCCTCGTCACCCGCATCGCCGACGACATCGTGGCGACGTACGCCGAGGTCAACCAGGCCCTCCAGGCGTTCCAGGCCGAGGAGACCCGCGCCGAGTCCGAGCCGGGCCGGGAGTCGGCCTTGGCCGAGTCCAACGCGGAAGTCGCACGGGCCCTGGATCGCTTCCAGAAGCTGATCGAGGAGGTCGAGGCCCTGGGCGGGACGCTGCGCGACTACGAGAAGGGCTCGGTGGACTTCTACGGCGAGGTGGACGGCGAGATCGTCTACCTCTGCTGGCAGCGCGGCGAAGACCAGATCGGGCACTTCCACTCGCTGGAAGAGGGCTTCTCCAAGCGCAGGGCGCTCCCCGCCTCCGTCCACGCGTAGGCGCTTGTTCGCGCGAACAACGCGCATCCGCGCCACGAGGAACGCGCACGCAGGTGCGCACGGAGCGAGCGGACCTGCACGGCTTGGAGCCGTTTCGACCTGGCTCCGCTCGGGGCGAGCCCGGCCTCGACACGCGCTCCGTCCCGCCCCGGGGGCCCGGCGTCGGGCCCCCGTCCGGCCCCCCGTCGGCTCCAGGGGCGGGGGGCCCTCCGGGCGGGGGCGGTCGCCCGCGGGGTCCGACGGGCGCTGCGCTCCGGCGGAGGGCGCTCGTCGCAGCCCCTCGGCGCGGCAGGCCGGAGGAGCACGCACGCCCCTATACTCCGCCGTTCGACTTCAGAACCGGCGCGGGCCGCTCCACAGGGTCCGATCGGCGGGAGGTGCCCTCTGGACGAGCTCTTCACCGAGACGAACCGCATGTGGCGGGACCGGGCCCGCGAGGTCGCCGACCGCGTCGTGCGCCCCAAGGCCGCCCACTACGACCGCGTCCAGGAGTACCCGTGGGAGATCAAGGAGGCGCTGTGCGCCTCGAGCCTGATGGG
>CAZPOZ010000129.1:0-7676 GCA_964588235.1 uncultured Planctomycetales bacterium | reverse complement strand
ACCGACTGTCCTCCAGACTGCCGAGAGACGCGTCCGGGAAGGCGAACGCAAGGCATGCACGCCAGCGGAGACCCCGTCTGGCTCCCTCCCTGGTCCCACGCGAACTCCGCACTCCACCGTGCTCCCTTCGCGAAGTCGCTGGGGCTGAAGAACGGCGGCTCGTCGGCGTCGCCCTTCTCAGCCGCGGTCGAACCACCCCAGCCACACCGTGCGTGCGCTCTCCAGACTCACTAGTAAACGCTGGCACGTTGGCTCCCCCCTTGGAGTGCACTACACCCGCCAGACCAAGCGAGTTGACCTCTGTCGCTCGGTCCCAAGTCGCAGGCTGGCCCGTTCTCGCCGTGGCGGACTCCCCAGCCGGGTGCTCCATGACCGACGTCACCGCGGGCGCCGGCTCCGGCGGGGGCGGCGGCGACTCGTCCTTGCTGAACAGCCGACCCAGGAAACCCACCAGCCCTCCTCGCTCAGAAACTGGTGAACACAGTGGTGAAGGTCCAGCGTCCGTTCCCTGCGCTTCCATGCACTCCCGGCCTCTGTCCCGCCCCCCAACCCGCCCGGCGGAACCCGCGCCCGTTCGCGCAGCGAAGCGCGACGGGACGCGGGGGGACGCAGGGAGGGGTGGAGCGCCCGAAGGGGTTCGAACCCTCGACATTCAGCTTGGGAAGCTGACGCTCTACCAACTGAGCTACGGGCGCAAACGGTCCATCGGCAGGGTAGGGAGCCCGCAGGGCCCTGTCAAGGCAGGCCGACACGCCGCATGCAGCCCCCGCGCACCCGACTCGCCGCCCACGCTGCACCTCCGCCCGCCCCCCGGCCTCTCCGCCCCCCACCCGGGGCCGCGTCCGCCGCCGCCCCCGCACGACCTCACCCCCCCCGTCGGCCCGCTCCACAGGGTGCGCGCGCAGGCCGCTGGCCGCCGGCACCCCGGAGACGTACGCGACGAACGACGCAGACGCGCGCCGCGCCCCCCAGGCACGCGCGCGCCCGGGACGGGCTACCAGCGCACCGCCAGCTCCAGGCTGCGCAGCAACGCGACGAAGGCGTCGTGGTCCCGCGCCACGAGCGCCGCGTCGCCCAGCGTGACCCAGTCGATCGTCAGCAGGAGGTCGTCCAACCGCAGCACCGCCGTGTGCGCCCGTGCCGTCGGCCCGTCCGCCGGCGCAGGACGCGAGAACAACAGCGCCTTGTGGCCGCGCACCGCGAGATCCACCTCCTCCACCGCGCCCCGCTCCCCCTCCGACCAGAGCGAACGCTCCGCCTCCAGGTCGCCCGCCTGCGAACGCGCCGGGTCCGCCGCCTGCTGGCGGAACCGGAGACGGCCCGTCGTCCGACCCTCGGCGTCCAACCGGTCCTCGGCGAACACCCACTCCCCCTCCAGCGCCAGCAGGGCCGGCGTCAGCTGGAAGCCCGCCGGCCCGTCGTAGGCGATCAACCGCACCGGGTAACGCCCGGGAGCCGCCTGCGACTCCGCCAGGTCGTTGAGCTGCACCCGACGCCCCGTCGGATTCGCGGCCCGCTGCGGCTTCACCGAGAGCCGCTCCAACGCGCGGTCCAACGTCGTCCCGCCGTCCTTGGCGTCCAGCGCGACGTACACGAGGCGCTCCGCCGCAGGCACCGCGAACAGCACGCACTCGCCCGAGAACTCCGACCGCGGCCCGCCGTAGCCCCCGGCCGGATGCGAGGCGTAGCGCGCCGTGCGCCAGGCCGGCGTCTTCTTCCCGTCCACCTTCACCTCGGCCGCGCTCAGCCGGACCGGCACGCTCGTGACCGTCCAGTCCACGCGCGCGTAGGCCTGCGGCAGGCCCACCGCGAAGTCCAGGGCCGTGCGCGCCGCGCGCGCCTCCAGCGCCTCGCCGTCCAGCGCCGGATGCAGCGGCACCGCACCCACGTAGAGCATCGACACGCTGCCGCCGCGCGGGTTCATGTACTGCACGATCGTGCCGTCGCCCGCCAGCACCGTGGGCACGGGCAGGTGCCGCGGGCACTGCACCCAGAAGTGCTCCGGCAGCCCCACGACCACGCACAGCTCGGCGCCCAGCGGCACCGAGACCACCGTGGGGCGATCCGAGATCGAGGCCCCCTTGAGCGGCACGGGCGCCCCGCCCCCCTTGGGCTCCGCCTTGGACCCCTTCGCCTCGCCCTCGCGCGCAAGAGCGCCCAGCAGCAGCAGGGACGCGATCCACGCCCCCACGACGAACGCCGGCAACCCGCGGCTCACGACGCCTCCTCCTGCTGCGACGCCCGGCGGCGGCGGCGCACGACGCCCCCGCCCCCCTCGCCCACCAGCGGGGAGGGCAGGCTCCAGCCCCCGTCCAGCGTCAGGATCGAGCCGGTCAGCCAGGGCGTCAGCGGGCTGGCCAGCCACGCCGTCACCTCCGCCACCTCCTCGGCCGTCCCGAAACGACCGAGCGGGATCTGCCGCCGCACCGCCTCCTCCAGCTCGACGCTGGGCCAGAGCCGGTCGGCCGCGCCCGCGCTGCCGAACGGACCGGGCGAGATGGCGTTCACGCGGATGCCCAGCGGCGCCCACTCCGCGGCCAGGGTGCGCGTGAGCGACTCCACGCCGGCCTTCGCGCAGGCGCTGTGCACGACGCCCGGCTTGCCCGTGGCGGCGTAGGGCGCGCTCACGTTCACGATCGTCCCCCCCCGGCCGGAGGCCTGCATCCGCCGGCCCACCTCGCGGCTCACCGTGAACACGCCCGTCAGCGCGATGTCGATCACCGTCGCGAACGCCTTGGGCGCCAGCAGCAGCGCCGGACGCACGAAGTTGCCCGCAGCGTTGTTGATCAGCACGTCCAGGCCGCCGAAGCGCTCCACCGTGGCGCGCACGGCGTCGCGGACCGCCGCGCCGTCGCGCACGTCCATGGCCAGGCTGAGCACGTCGAACCCGTCGCGCCGGCCGCGCTCCAGGAGCTCGGCGTGGTGGGCAACGTCTCGGCTCGCGCAGGCCACCCGCGCCCCGAGCCGGCCCAGCAGGGTGCCGACCGCCAAGCCCAGCCCGGTCCCGCCGCCGGTCACGAAGGCCGTGCGGCCCGCGAAGGCCCCGGCCGGCAGCAGCGCGCTCGCGCTCATCGCGGCCACGTCGCGCTCAGGCGCTCGGTGTCGAGGTAGTCCTCGATGCGCGCCACCCGCACCCCATCGGGGCCCGGGCGCAGGTGGAACACGGTCACGCCGCGGTTCCCGTAGGGATGCCCCTCCCGGGTCGTCCCCGCGTTCGTCCACTGCACCACCGCGCGTCCGTCGGTCACGCCCACCCAGCGCACCTCGAACGCGAGCCCCCCCCGGAACAGGCGCTGGTTCTGCCGCAGGAACACCAGCACGCGCCGCCGGCCCTCGTGCACGCCGCCGAAGCGCTCTCCGGGGAACTCGAGCACGACGTCCTCGGCCAGCAGCGGCTCGAGGGCGTCCACGTCGCCGCGCGAGAGGGCGGCGAAGAACGAGCGCACGTCGTCGGCCGTCATGGGGTCGCAGGGTACCGGGCCCCGCCCCGGCGCGGAATCCCGGCCGCGCCGACCCTCTGGAGCGGGCCGATGAGCCGCGCCCCGCCCGCCCCGCACGCCGCACGGGCCTCCCGCGGCCCCTCGGGGCGGCGAGGCTCCTCAGCGCAGCGGCATGAGCTGGTCGTTGGTCACGATCAGGCTCTTCAGGCCCGTCTCGCGCAGCACCTGGTCGCGCTGGCGGCTGACCAGCTCGACCTCCCCCCGCGCCGTGATCTGCACGTCCTCGGACCCGGGAGGGCGCACGCGCAGCGTGATGCGCTCGCCCACCAGCGTCAGCTCGCGGCAGGTCAGCCGCGCCCCGCCCTCGGCGACCCGCCGCCCGGGCGTGGGCTCGCTCAGCTGCGCGCCCGTGAGCCGCGCCTGTGCGGCCAGGGCGGCCGGCACGACCAGCGTGAGGCTGCCGGCGTGGATCTCGGTGGGATGGTCGAGGAAGCGCTCCCGGCCGACCGCCTCGACGGGCTTGGTCGGGGGCGCCCCGCGTTCGGCCACCTCGCCCGCCCCCCGCGCCAGCGGCACCGCCAGCGTCGGCGCGGGAGGGGGCCGCTGCGGCGGCGGCTCGGGGAGGGCGCCCTCGGCCGTGGGACCCCGGCGACGGGCGGCCGCCTCCGCCAGGTGCCGACGCGCCGGCGCCGAAGGCGGCTCCGCCGCGGCCGCCCCACCCGTCCCGCCCGCTTCGGAGGGCGTGCCGCCGTCCGGCGCGGCGGCCTCGCGCCACGGCCCCTCGGGATCGACCTCGAGCCGCACGCGGCTCACGTCGATCACCGGGACGACGGGCGTGCGCTGCACGCGGCACGCGCAGAAGCTCAGGAGGCCGGCGGCGGCCAGCGCCGCCGTACGCAGCCGCGGGGCGAGCCCGACCACCGCGTCCTCAGCGGATCACCGGGGCCGGCGGGCCCCCGGGCCCCGGCGGCGCCGCGGCCGGCGCCGCCGTCGGGCCGGACCGGGTGGGGGCGGCCGGCGGCGGCGGCAGCGCAGCCGAAGAGGTCGGCCGGGGAGCCGCGCCGCCGCGCGCGCCCGCCGCGTCCTTGGCGGCCGCCTCGCGGGCGGCCTTGCGCTCCCGCTCCCACCGGCCCTGGTTGCGACACAGCGCCGTGCGCGGGAACAGCCAGTCCTCGATGCTCCCGTTGGGCTCGCAGGGGAAGCCGCAGGGCTCCTCGTCCTCCGAGGGCTTCTTCTCCAGCCGCTCCAGCTCGGCCGGCGGCGTGATCACCCGCGGATCGGTGTTCTTGCGCACGATGCGCGGCGTCAGCATGAAGATCAGCTCGCTCTTCTGCTTGGCCTCCCGCTGGCGCGTGAAGAGCAGGCCCAGGACGGGGATGTCGGAGAGCAGCGGCGTCTTGGCCTCCTCGCGCACGGTGCGGTTCGTGTAGAGCCCGCCCAGCACGAGCGTCTCGCCGTCGGCCATGGTGACCTTCGTGGAGGCGGTGCGGGTCGTCTCGATGGGCGAGAGCGTGCCGCCGATGCGCGAGGCGAAGCCCGCCAGGCCCTTCACCGTGGGGTTGATCGTGATCGTGACGTAGCTCTCCCCCACGTGGTCGGGGGTCACCTTGAGCGTCACGCCCGTCTCGGCGGGCGCCGTGCCGTACTGCACCTGCTCGTTGACCGCGTCCGGCCCGGTGACCGTGGTCGTGGCCGACTTGAACTGGTTCACCTGGAAGCGCTCGCTGGTCGTGACCGTGGCCTCCTTGCCCTGCGTGCAGATGATCGAGGGCTTGGAGAGCACCTCGGCCTTGCCGCTCTCCTGCAGCGCGCGCAGGGCGAAGTCGAAGGCGCCGGTCTCCTCCGCCCCGTTGCCGACCAGGCCGAAGAGCAGGTTCGTGCCCTGGAAGGGCAACCCGCCGGGGAGGGTGGAGGCGATGAAGGAGGGCGGCGAGAGGATGCCGCTGATCCCGCGCCAGAACGTGCGCGGACCCGAGATGTTGCGGTCGAGCGCGTGGTCGAGCCCGAACTCGAAGTTCGAGTCCCAGGTGACCTCGATCACCTTGGTCTCGATGAACACCTGCGGGGCGGGCACGTCGAAGTAGGCCAGGGCCTCCAGCGCGATCTCGACCGCCTCCGGGAAGCCCTCGACCAGGACCTGGTTCTGGGCCTCGAAGGGCGTGAAGCGCACGCCCAGGCCCCCGTCCTTGCCCTCCACGCCCACGCCCATCAGCCCCGCGCCCTTGATCAGGTCGCCCGCGGTCACGAAGTTCGTGCGATAGAAGTAGACCACCCGCCCGTCGGCCCGCTCGATCACGCCCTCGTTGGGGAACTGCAGCGGGCGCGGGGGCGCGGCCGGCTCGGCCGCCGCTCCCCCCGCGGGCGCGGCGGGGGCGGGCGCCCCGGGAGCCGGCGCCGGCGGCGGCGCCGGGGCGGGCGCGGGCGCCGGGGCGGGGGCGGGCGCGGGCCCCCCGTCGGCCAGGGCCGGGTCGAGCCCGCCGGCCCCCAGGAGGAACGCGAGGGCTGAGGCGCACAGGGTTCGGGTGTGGGACACGGGCCGGCCTCCGAGGATCAGGGCTGCCCGAGGATCGAACGCTGCGCCCAAGACCCCGTGGAGCGCGTGCGCCGCGGGCCGGCCCGCGAGGATCCGGCCTCGTCGCGCCGCCGCTCGACGGGATCGGGGGGGCGATTCCGCCACGATCGGCCACGCTGCACACGCCTCCCCCGCCCCGGGGCGGTCGGCGCGTTGCCCGCCTCCGTCGGCTGGCTACAATCCCGCCGCCCGTGCGCCCGGGAGGGCCACGGCGCGAGCCTGCCCGCCCGTCCGGGCGTCGGGGGCCCGCCCACGGAGGGTCGCATGACCGCCAGCAGCGACGTCGGGCTCCTGCCCCGCACCTACTTCAAGATGCCGCGCGTGCCCTTCGACTTCCGCGCGGTGGCGCTGGCCATCCTGGGCTACCTCGTCTACTGGGGGGGCGGGTGGCTGATCTCGAAGATCGGCACGGGCAACAAGCTCGACATCCCGGGAGCCTTCCTGACCTGGTTCGCCCAGCAGTTCCGCGGGCTGCCGGTCGTCTCGGGCATGCTGGCCGAGTTCCTCAACGACGTGTTCGGGCTCGAGCGGCAGGCCGCCACCACGATGGAGATCGTGGTCGGGGGCGTCTGGTTCTTCGCCGTCTGGTCGTTCTTCGGGCAGGCGATCCGCCGGGTGGTGGCCCTGCGCATCGCCCGCGACGAGGGGCTCTCGCTGCGCGAGTCGCTGGTCTTCGCCGCCAAGAACTGGGTCACGGTGCTGCTGGCCCCGGTGATCATCGGCCTGGCGGCCCTGCTCTTCTGGGCGGCCAACGCCCTGGCGGGTCTGGTGATCTCGATCCCGGCCGTGGGCTCGTTGCTGGCCATCGTGCTCGTGCCGCTGACCGTGCTGAGCACCCTGCTGCTGCTGCTGATCGTGCTGGGCGGCGTGATGGGCTTCCCCCTGGTCGGGGCGGCGGCCGCCTGGGAGCGCAACGGCAGCCTGGACGCCATCAGCCGCGCGTTCACCTACGTGTTCGCCCGCCCGCTGCAGTACTTCCTCAACTACTTCCTGATCTTCGCCTTCACCGGCATCGTGCTGTACGTGGGGAACTGGTTCATCTTCGCCCTCACGAAGACGGTGGACTCCGGCATGGTCAACGACCAGGCGCGCGTGCTGATCGACGCCCCCACGCAGTCGGGCGTCGGCAGCAACGACGACTGGAGCCGCCTCTCGGGCGAGGCCCAGGAGCGCGTGCGCAAGTACGCCGAGGAGACGAAGTACAGCGGGCACGCCGTCGCGGGCGCCGGCGGGGAACGGGAGACGCGCAACCACCCCTTCGCGCTGAACTTCAAGACCGTGATGAACACGTCGGTCTGGCACTGGGTGACCGCGTTCATGTTCTGGCTGTTCCTGAACCTGATCTGGCTGGGCGTGTTCGGCTACGCGGTCTTCTGGTTCCTGGGCGCCTCCTGCTGCCTCTACGCCGACCTGCGCTACGACGTGGACGGCACCGAGGAAGACGAGATCCACACCGAGGAAGACGACGCCCCGCTGCCGGGCAGCGAGCCCGGCGCCGGCACCCCGGCCCCGGAGGCTCCGGCCGCCGCCGCCCCGGGCGCGGCCGACGGCGCCCCCGAGCCCACCCCGCCCGCGCCGCCGCCCGCCCCGTAGGCGGGCCCCGCGCCCGGCCGCTCTCCGCCGGGCGCCACGGGCCCCTGGGCCGCAAGTCCTTCCCCGGGCTG
>CAZPOZ010000128.1:0-7680 GCA_964588235.1 uncultured Planctomycetales bacterium | reverse complement strand
GCCACGCGCCGGCCTCCCCCAGACGCGCCCGGGCCGCCTGCGCCGCAAGCCACAGATCGGGGTTCCCCTCGCGGAAGCCCTCGGCTTCCGTCAGCCAGCGCAAGACCCCCACCCCCTCCGGGCTGCCGCGGAACGCGAGCGCGATCGCCGGCCACGCCTGCCCCAGGTGCGGCTCCGCGCCCGCCTCCACCCGCGC
This sequence comes from uncultured Planctomycetales bacterium, assembly GCA_964588235.1. Taxonomy (GTDB): domain Bacteria; phylum Planctomycetota; class PLA2; order PLA2; family JAEUHO01; genus CAZPOZ01. Next base: position 7,484 of record CAZPOZ010000128.1, on the reverse strand, counting down.
ACGCAGCACCGCCGCCGCCTCCACGACCCCGCCCTCCATCATCCGCAACAGCGTCCGCTCCCCGAAGACGGCCGGATCCGCCGCCAGCTCGCGGATCAGCGCCGCCCGCGTGCCGGGATCGCCGTCCCCCACCAGCAGCCCGAGGTAGCGCGCCTTCAGGTCGCGCCGCTCCGGCGCGCGCGGCCAGGCGAGCAGCCGGGGCCGCACCGACGGCCACAGCGCCGACGAAGCGGCCAGCGCCGCCTCCAGCTCGCGCTCAGCCTCCTGCGCGGCCTTGAGCCGCAGCATCGCCGTCTCGCCCGCGGCGAAGTCCACGTCCGCCTCGGACACCGCCGCCGCCTCGAGCAGCTGCACCACGCGTCGCGCCTCCGCGGGCGACGGCGCTGGCGCCGGCGAGGACGCGGCCGGGGCCCCCGGCTTGCGGGGAACGGCCGGCCCCCCGGCCCTCAGGGGCGCGGCGCCCACCAGGAACAGCGAGCAGACCAGCAGTCGGACGGATCGGGTCGTCGTGCGCATGCGGCACCTCCACGCGCTTCAGTGCCGGCGCGCGCGCGAAGGGGTCAACGCGCCTGGCGCTCGAGCTCGGCCAGCAGCGCCCGCACCCCCGCAACCCCCTCCACCCGCGGCGTCGAGCGCTCCTCGTGCCGCTGCGCGTCCTCGAGCACCGAGGCCACCGGCGGCGGCGTCCCCGCCTGCCGCAGGCCCGCGTAGAACGTCGCCCGCAGCGCGAGCCAGCGCGCCTCCGCCAGACGCGAGGGCGTGGCGTCCAGCCACGCATCCGCCCGCGCGACCACCGACTCCACCGCCTCGCGCCAGACCCCCGCCTCCCCCAACCGGTCCAGCGCCACCGCCGCCAGCAGCCAGCGGTCCGGCGAGCGCTCCAGCAGCTGCGGCTGCCCGTACAGCCAGCGAAGCGCGGCCCGGCCCGCGTCCGAGCCCCGGAACGCCAGGAAGGCCGCCGGGAACACCTGCTCGAAGCCGGGCTCCGGCGCCGCCGCCAGCGCCTCCACCCGCGCCTGCGCCTCGCCGACGCCGCGCTCGGCCAGACGCAGCCACGTGTCGTCGGACAGCGCCGTCGCGTCGGCCCGCCCCGCCTGCAGCACCGCCTCGAGCCCCGCACCGGCCGGGTTGCGGGCCAGCAGCCGCAGGGCCCGGCGCGCGACCTCGGGCTTGGCGCCCCGACGCACGTAGCCCAACAGCGTCGCCTCCGCCGCCCTCGCCGCCGGGTCGGAACGCTCCAGCCACGACAGCAGCTCGCCCTCGGCCTCCTTGGCCTCCTTGAACCGCAGCATCCGCAGCGTGGGGTCGCGCTCGCCCTCGAGCTCGCTCGCGCTCACGTCCAGGGCCGCCAGCAGCCCGCGCAGCCGCTGCGCCTCCGGCGCCGGGAGCCGCTCGAACGGGTCGGCCTCGCGCGGCCCCGGGCCGTCGCCCCGCCCGCGCAGCAGCACGAGCGCCGCGGCGGCCAGCAGCGCCACGGCCAGCGCCACCAGCGCGCGCCGACGCCAGGCGGCCCGCCGCGCGCGCGTCGCGATCGCGCGCCGCACGCGGTCCCGCAGGTCCGGGGGCTGGACCTGCCCCACCAGCTCCTCGAGGTCCATCTCCAGCAGCCGCTCGCTCCACGGGGTCATGGGCGGAGCCTCGCCTGCACGCAGTCGTGGAGCGCCTCGCGCGCGCGTCGCAGCAGCGTCTTCACGCCCTCCACCGCCAGCGCCAGGGTCTCGGCGATCTGCTCGCGCGACCAGCCGTCCCGCAGCTGCAGGTCCAGGGCCTGACGGCTGCGCGCCGGCAGCTCCTCCAGGCAGGCCCGCAGCGCCTCGCGGCGCCGGTCCTCGCCTCCGCCGGCCGTCGCCAGCACCCAGGCGCCCTCGGCCTCGTCCAGGCTCGCGGGCTCGGGCCGCGCCCGCCGTCGCCTCAGGTGCATCAGGTAGCGGTGCCGCGCCACCGTCCGCAGGTAGGACGCCGACTCCCCGGCGCTGCGCTGCTCGAACGGACGCCGCCAGACCTCCAGGAAGGTCTCCTGCACCAGGTCCTCGGCGTCCGTCGCCGTGGCGCCCAGGAAACGCAGGTAGCGCCAGAGCCCGGCCTGGTGCGCCCCCACCAGCCGCAGCAGGTCGGCCTCGCGCCGGGCGTCGGTTCGGGGGGCGGCCATGGGAGCAAGACCTCGTGGAGCGCGGCCGTCGTGAGGCTACGGCGCCCCCGGCCTGAGTGCCGCGCCCCCCCCGGAAGGGGTCAGGCCCGGGGGGCGGCCCCCCCCGCGCCCGGCCGGCCTCCGCCGCCCGTCCGCTATCCTCCGCCCCCCGGAGGCCTCCCATGCGCACCCCCCTGCTCCTGCTCGCCGCCGCGGCCCTGGCCACGGGCCTCGCGCTGCGCCCCCGCGCCCACGCCGAAGAGCCCCCCCGGCCCTCGGGCCCGCGCGTGCAGACCCGGGTCGTCGAGACGAAGGACGGCGACGTGACCCTCAAGGGCCTGCTGGCCTACGACCCGACGATCTCCGCCACGCGGCCCGTCGTGCTCGTGATCCACGACTGGTGGGGCCAGGGCCGGCTCGCCCGGGAGACCGCCGAGCGCCTGGTCTCGTGGGGCTACGTCGGCTTCGCGCTGGACATGTACGGCGACGCCAAGCTCGTGAGCACGCCCGCCGAGGCCGGCGCGCTCTCCAAGGCCTGCGGCGCCGACGGCGCCGCCGTCGGCCGCCGCCGCGCGCGCCTGCAGCTGGACGCCCTCAAGGCCTTCCCCTTCATCGACGCGTCGCGCGCGGCCACCCTGGGCTTCTGCTTCGGCGGCACCATGTCGCTCGAGCTGGCGTACTCGGGCGCGCCGATCCGCGGGGCCGTGTCGTTCCACGGGCACCCCACGACCCCCCGGGAGGGAGAGCGCTCGACGGCCGAGCTGCTCGTGCTGCACGGTGCCGACGACCCGTTCGTCCCGGCCGCGATGCTGGCCGCGTTCCAGCAGCGCATGGCCGCCGACAAGTCGCCCTACGAGCTGGTCCAGTACTCGGGCGCGGTGCACTCCTTCACCGACCCGGGCGTGGACGCGCACGGGCTCGACGGCGCCCGCTACGACGCCCGCGCCGCCGAGCGCGCCTTCGAGCGCTGCCGCGCCTTCCTGGGAACGCTGCTCGCCCGCTGAGCGGCCCGTCCGTCACGTGGGGGAGGCGGGGCGTACGCTCCGCCGGTCCCGGCCGCTCCACGGGGTCGGGCCGCCCGCGTGACGCCGACCTCCCCTCCGTCCCCCGACCCGCCCCCCGACGCCGAGCAGGCGCAGGCCCTCGCCCACCTGGACGGCGGCCTGCTGCTGCTGGCCCCCGTCGGCTCGGGCAAGACCCGCACCCTGGCCGACCGCGTGGTGCGCGCGCTCGGGGCCGGCCTCGAGGCGCGTCGCGTGCTCTGCCTCACCTTCACGAACCGCGCCGCCGAGGAGATGCGCGCCCGGGTGCGCGCGCGCGCCGGCGAGGCGGGGCGCGGCGTGCAGGTCTCCACCTTCCACGGCCTGTGCGCACGCATCGTCGAGGCCGAGCACCGCCGCCTGGGGCTGCCGGCCGACGTGACGATCGTGGACGAGGACGACGCCGACGAGCTGCTGCGCCGCGCCGGCGCCCCCGCCGAGCGTGGCGAGCTCCAGCGGCTGCGGGGGCTGCTCGCCGCGGCCAAGTCGCCGCCGGGCTCGCTCGACCACGCGGACGCCCGCCTCCACCCCGCGGCCGGGCCCGAAGCCCTCTTCCGCGGCCTTCCGGGGCCGGAGCGCGCCGTGCTGGTCGCCTACCAGCGCCTGCTCGCCGAGCAGCAGGCCGTGGACTTCGACGACCTGGTCCGGCTCACGCGCGCGCTGCTGCGCGCCGAGCCGGGGCTGGCCGACGCCTGGGCCTCCCGCTTCGACCTCGTGCAGGTGGACGAGGTGCAGGACGCGCACGAGAGCGAGTACGAGGTCGTCCGCGCGCTGGCGCGCGGCTCCGGACGCCTGGCGCTGATCGGCGACGTGGACCAGACGATCTACGGCTGGCGCGGCAGCGAGCCCCGGCGCGTGCTGGAGGCCTTCCGGCGCGACTTCGCCCCCGTGCGCACGATCACGCTGCGCTGGAACCACCGTGCCACGCGGCGGCTCGTGCGCATCGCCGACGCGGTGCTCACGGGCCTGCCCGAGCGCCGTACGCGCGTGGCGCCGGCGCCGCACCTGGAGGAAGGGGAGCCCGCCGTGCTGCACGTGGCGCGCACGCCGCGGGAGGAGGGCGCCTGGATCGCCGCCCGCGTGCGCGCGCTCGCCGCCGAGGGCCTCCCCTGGGCGCGCATCGGCGTGCTGGCGCGCACGAACGGGCGCACGCGGGCCCTGAGCGCGGCGCTGGCCGAGGCCGCCGTGCCCCACGTGACGGTGGAGGCGTTCGAGTTCTTCCGCCGGCAGGAGGTCAAGGACGCCGTCGCGCTGCTCCGGCTGCTGGCGCGGCCCGACGACGCGGCCGCCGCCGAGCGCCTGCTGCGCCGGCCGTCCCGGGGGCTGGGCGACGCCGGGCTGGCCCGGCTGCGCAGCGCGGGCGACGCCGCGGGCCTGCGGGTCTCCGACCTGCTCGGCCCGGGGGCCCTCTCGCGGGGCGACCCCTTCGCGCGCCTGCTCGAGGCCCTGGAGGCCGGCGGCCTGGTCGTGCTCGACACGGAGACCACCGGCCTGAGCCCCGCGCACGACGAGGTGGTCGAGGTGGGCGCGGCGCCGCTCGTGGCCGGCGAGGAGGCGGCCGCCTTCCAGGCCCTCGTGCGGCCCGGACGGCCGGTCGGCGCCTCCGTGCAGACCCACGGCCTGACCGACGAGCGGCTGGCGCGCGAGGGGCGCCCGGCCCTCGACGTGCTCCAGGAGCTGGACGACTTCGCGGGCGCGAGGCCCGTCGTGGGCCACAACGTGGCCTTCGACCTGGCCATGCTCGAGGCGCACGGGCAGCGCGCCGGCCACGCGCCGCGCTTCTCGGCGCGCTTCGACACGCTCGACCTCTCGCGGCGCCTGCTCGACCTGCCGCGGCACGACCTGGGCGCCGTGCGGGCCCACCTGGGCCTGCCGCCGGGTCGCGCCCACCGGGCCCTGGACGACGCGCGCGGCGCCGCCGAGGTGCTGCGGCGCCTGGCCCCGGCGCTGCGGCAGGGCTCGGCCGAGCGCGCCCGCCTGCTCGCCGGCCTGCCCGAGGGCGTCGTGCGCCTGGCGCGCGGGCTGGCCGACCTGCGCGCGCGGGCCCGCCACCTCCGGCCGGCGGCGCTGCTGCGCGAGGGCCTGGCCGTCTCGGGGCTCCACGCGTTCTACGAGCGCGAGCCCGAGCGCCTGGCGAACCTGCGCGACCTGCTCGCGACCCTGGAGCGGCGCGACGAGCCTGCGCACGCGCCGGCCGAGGCGCTGCGGGACGCCGTGCGCTACGCGACGCTGGCGCGCACGCTGGCGCTGGAGACCGTGGTGGACGACCGCGTGCCGGTCGTGACGGTGCACCAGGCCAAGGGGCTCGAGTTCGAGGCGGTGCTCGTGGCCGGGGTCGTGGACGACGAGTTCCCGCACTTCCTGGCGGCCCGCGAGGGCGGCGAGCGCCTGGCCGAGGAGCAGCGGCTGTTCTACGTGGCGGTCACGCGGGCCCGGCGCCGCCTGCTGCTCTCGGCCCACGCGCGCGGCGACCTGGGCCACCGGCGCGAGGAGAGCCGCTACCTGCGCGCGATCGCCCCGGGCGACCTCGAGCGCCGGTAGCCCGGGCCCCGGCCGCCCCGGCACGCCGGGCCGCGGGGCGCGGCGCGGCGGGCCTACGGCGCGCCGACCGGGGTCCAGCCCGGGCCCGGGTCGAAGGCCTCGATCCGGGCGACGGCCTCGGCGGTGGCCTCCCCGAGATCCTGCTGCAGCACGCGGCCCTCGCGCCCCACCAGGAAGGTCATCACGCCGCTCTTGCGCCAGGCCGCCGGCCAGGCGATCAGCGCGCACCCGCCCAGCAGGTCGCCCTTGGGGCCCCGGTAGTCGTAGGCGCCGCCCGGGGCGTGCTCCCCCTGGCGCGTCAGCACGCGGAAGTGGTAGCCCTTCCACGGGTCGCCGGGGCGGTGGCCCTGCACGTCCTGGCCGGCGGCCGCGACGAGCGGGCCGAAGGGCGAGGGCGCCTCGCCGGCGGCGGTGGGCCACCACAGGCCGTCGCGTGCGCCCTCGCTGCTGCGCAGGCGCGCCGCGAACTCGAGGCAGCCGTCGCCGTCGCGGTCCTCGGCGGCGTAGGCCCGCTGCGCGGGTCCGTAGGCGCGGCAGAGCTCGATCGCGCTCAGCTCGTTCGCGCCGATCCGCCGGGCGAGGATCTCCACGCGCGCCGCCCCGGCGTCGAAGCGCCAGCCGGCCTCCTCGCGCACCAGCGGCACGGGGAACGGCCAGGCGGCGTGGCCGATCAGCAGCACGCTCGAGCGGCCGTCCGCGGCGGGCTCCACCGCGAGGGCCTGGCGCGCGAGCGCGGCGAAGCGCTCGGCCGCGGCGGCGGCCGCGGCCGCGTCGCCGGCGTCGAGCAGGTCCTGGGCGTCGGCGCCGAAGATCGCCAGCAGCGCGGCGCGGTCGCCGCGCTCGCAGGCCGCGGCCACGGCCCGGCCGGCCTGCTCGGGGCTCTCGAAGGGGGTGGGGCGACCTTCCCCGGCCCAGGCCTGCGACCGGGGGCCGGCGTCGAGCCGCACGAGCCCGATCAGGGCCAGCAGGCAGGCCGGCAGGAGCAGGGCGGGGCGACGGCCAAACGGGCGCATGGGGCGTCCTCCTCGGGGGTCGGGTTCGGCGGGGGCTCAGCGCGGCCGGCGGTCGGGGCGCAGGCTGCGCCCCCCACGGTCGCTGGCGCGCCGCGTGCCCGGGTCGCCGGCGCCGCCGAAGGCGCCACCGGCCGGGGCCGCGGGGAGCGGCGCGGGCGCCGCAGGGCGGGCCTCCGGCTGCGCGGGGCGGGGCGAGCCCGGGGCCGGACCCGCAGGCGCGGGGCCCGAGGGCGACGGACCCCGAGGCGGAGGGCCGGCGGGCGACGGGCGCGACGACGGGGGCGGACCGGCCGGAGGCGTCTCGCCCAGGCTGGCGCGCCCGCGGCTGCCATCGGCGCGTGCGGCGGGCCCGCGGTCGTCGCCGCCGAAGGCCGGCGCGACGGGCAGGGGCGTAGGGCGGGCCGACGGGGAGCGCGGGGGGGGAGCGTCGCCCGGACGCGCGCTGGGCGGACGCGTGCGCTGCGGCGGGCGGACGCCGCCCGGAGCCGACGGGCGCCGCGCGGCACCCGCCGGCGGCCGGTAGGGCGCAGGCCGCGGTGCGGGCGCGCCGCGCGGGGTCGGCCGGCGCGCGCCCGGGCGGGCGTAGGGCGAGACGGGCTGCCAGCGGGTCGAGCCGCCGACCCGGTTGCCGAGATCCAGGTCGTTGCCCACGTTCACGTCGTTGCCGATGTTCACGTCGTTGCCCACGTTCACGCTGCCCGCGTGGACGTGGACGTCGCGGCGTCCGGCCCGCGGGCCGGCCACGACGTGGACGTGCCAGTC
>CAZPOZ010000127.1:0-7709 GCA_964588235.1 uncultured Planctomycetales bacterium | reverse complement strand
GCGGCCCCGCGGCGACGGCCAGGCCGGCCAGCACCGCGCAGACGCCGCCGAGGGCGCGGGCCTGGGCCGGCACGGACGCCGGCACGCCCCGGGGCAGGAGGGCGTGCCCGCCCAGCGCGACGAGCAGGCCCTCAGCCACGCCGCACCGCCTCGGCCCGCGCCCGGGCCAGCAGCGGCGCCAGCACGTCGCCGAGCGTGGGCTCGCCCAGCTCCACGAGGTCGTAGCGCACGCGCACGGCCGGGCGGCCCAGGTCGAGCAGGCGGCCGAGGTCCACCGGCGTGCCCAGCACGACCACGTCGCAGGGCACGGCGCGGATCGTGGCCTCGAGCTCGGCCGTCTGCGCCGCCCCGTAGCCCATCGCCGGCAGCACGGGCCCGATGTGCGGGTGGGCCGCGTACACCTCCTTCAGGCTGCCGACGGCGAAGGGACGCGGATCGACCAGCTCGCGGGCCCCGTGCCGCCGCGCCGCGAGCACGCCGGCGCCGAAGGGCAGCCCGCCGTGCGTGATCGTGGGCCCGTCCTCGATCACCAGCGCGCGCCGCCCGCGCAGCGCCTCGGGCCGGTCCACCGACACGGGCATGGCTGAGTCGATCACGGTGGCGCGCGGGTTCACGCGGGCGACGCTGGCGCGCGCCGCGTGGATGCGCTCCACGTCGGCCGTGTCGAGCTTGGTCAGCAGCACGACCTGGGCGCGGCGCAGGTTCGTCTCGCCAGGGTGGTAGAGCAGCTCGTGCCCCGCCCGCTGCGGGTCCAGGCACACGATCTCGAGGTCGCTGTGCACGAAGGGCGTGTCGTTGTTGCCGCCGTCCCAGATCAGCAGGTCGCTCTCGTCCTCGGCGAGCGCGAGGACGCGCTCGTAGTCCACCCCGGCGTAGACCGCGCGCCCGGCGGCCAGGTGCGGCTCGTACTCCTCGCGCTCCTCGACCGTGCAGCCCGCGCGCGCGAGGTCCTCGCTGCGGGCGAAGCGCTGCACCGCCTGGGAAGCCAGGTCCCCGTAGGGCATGGGATGGCGCACCACGCCCACGCGCAGGCCCGCCGCGGCGGCCAGCGCGGCGACGCGCCGCACGGCCGGGCTCTTGCCCGCGCCCGTGCGCACGGCGCAGACGGAGACGACCGGCCTCCGGGCGGGCAGCGTGGTCTCGCGCGGCCCCAGGAGGCGGAACCCGGCCCCGGCCGCCGACGCGCGCGAGGCCAGGTGCATCACCTCCACGTGGGCCACGTCGCTGTAGGCGAAGACGACCTCGTCCACGCCCTGCTCGGCGATCAGCGCCTCCAGGCGCTCCTCGGGCTCGATGGGGATGCCCTGGGGGTAGAGCGGGCCCGCCAGCTCGGGGGGGTAGCGTCGTCCGGCGATGCCGGGGATCTGCGCCGCCGTGAAGGCCACGACCTCGACCTCCGCCCGCTCGCGGAAGGCCCGGTTGAAGTCGTGGAAGTCGCGCCCGGCGGCTCCCAGGATGAGCACGCGGCGCCGACGGCCGGGGGCCTGCGGGACCGGCATCCCCCTCCCTCAAGCGACGGGCGTGCCCATCGCGCGGCCACGCCCACCGCGCCGCTCCCACGCCCCTGCGGAGGGCTCCACAGGCTCATGCGGGGCGGGCCCCAGCGGCGGCACGGGACCCCGTGGAGCGCCGGGCCGGGGGAGGCCTAGACTGGCGAGTCGGAAGTTCCCATGCATGGGGCCGTTCGGCGCGTTGGGCTGGGCCCGCTCAGGCCCCTGGCCGGCACGGCCCAGGGCCAGGCCTCCGGACCCTGGCAACAGGACTTCCAACTCAGACCACTAGAGTGGAGCGCCTGGAAGCGACGGTCCCGTCCCGCGAGGCACCATGACCTACCCCCTGCGCTCGGTCCTCTGCCCCACCGACCTCTCCCCCGCCGGCGACGCCGCGGCCGAGGTGGCCTTCGCGCTCACGGGCGCCGGCGGCACGGTCCACCTCCTCCACGTGGACGTGCCCCCGCTCGTGGCCAGCCCCCTGGACCTCCCGCCCATGCCCCTGCGCCCGGCGGCGCCCGAGGCGGCGGCCAAGGCCCTGGCCGAGGCCCGCGCGCACCTCCTGCGCCTGGTGCCGGGCGGGGCGCAGGGGCGCGGGGTGGGCCACGAGGTCCACGTGAGCTCCGCCACCGACGCCGTGGACGCGATCCTGCGCGCGGCCGAGACCCTGAAGGTGGACGCCATCGTCCTGGGCAGCCACGGGCGCACCGGGCTCGCCCGGCTGCTGCTGGGCTCGGTGGCCGCCGCCGTGTCGCAGCATGCCCGCGTGCGCGTCCTGCTCGTGCGGGGCGAGCGCTGAGACCCCGGTCGGGTGCCGGGGGGGCCACGGCGCGCGCGCAGCCGCGCGGCGGCGGCGCCCGCCAGCGAGGGCGAGGCGCCGCTCAGTCGAGCCGCAGCAGGCGCAGCTGGTGGCGGTGGGCCGGGTCGGGCGCGGGGAGCGGCTCCGTCAGGCCCGGGGCGAGCGGCGGAGGGTCGGCCGGCACGAAGCCCCCGGCCACGGGCACGGCCCCCGCGGCCCCGCCCGCCTCCGCGCCCGCCAGGGTGGGGACGCCCAGGCACAGGGCGTAGACGTCGTAGGTCTCCTCGTCCAGCACGACGACGAGCTCGTCGCCGTCGCGCACCGCGTCGTAGCCGAACCAGCCGATCTGCCGCACGCGGAAGGCGACCCCCGGCAGGAGGCCCGGGGCGCCGCCGGGCCCTGCGCCGGGGCCGCCGCCGCCGCCGGGGAGCGGCGTGCTCTGCGCCTGGGTGAGGCGATGGTCGCTGGCGGGCGTGAGGCCGTGGTCGTCGGCGTGCCTCAGGCGCAGCTCGGTGCCGCCCTCGGCGGAGGCCAGGTAGAGCACGTCGAGCCGTCTCGCAGCGCCGCGGGGGCGTACGAACACCTGGGGCATGCTGGCGCCGGGCCCCCCGAAGACCTCGGGAGGCCCGAAGGTGGCGCCCGCGTCGTGGCTCACGGCGAGCCGGATCCCGTCGGCCGCCTCGTAGGCGTACCAGATCGAGAGCCCGGCCCCGGCCCCGAGCAGGGCCACGCTCGGGTCGCGGCCGACGAGCAGGTCGCGCTCGACCAGCGCGTCGGTGAACGCGGCGCCCAGGCGCCGGACGGCGCAGCGGTACTGCGTGTCGGCGATCCACGTCCCGTCGGGGCCCGGACCGAAGCTGCTGAAGCCGTAGCCGACGACGAGGTCGCCGCCGTCGGACCACTGGGCCCCGAGCAGCAGCGGGGTGACGTCGCCCCCGGGCCTCGCCAGCACCCGCGCGGGCTCCAGGGTGAAGCGCGTGGGCGACCCGGACGCGTCGAACGCCGACGGGCTCCCCTCGACGAGGATCAGCTCGCTGGCGCCCCCCGCCCCGCGCCGCCAGCACAGCGCGGCCAGGCCGTAGTCGGCCGCGAGCGCCACCTGCACGAGACGGGCCGCGGCGCCCGGCGCGCCGACGTCCAGCACGGCGCTCTGCCCGAAGGTGGCTCCGCGATCGAAGGAGAGGCGGAGGGTGGCTGCGTCGGTGCCCCCGTGGACGAGGGCCAGCACGTTGTGCAGCGCGGCGAGCTCGTGATCGCGCCACGTGCCCGAGTCCGGGGAGGGCTCCAGGGAGGCGCCGCCGGTGACCGCGCCCGTGAGGCGGTCGTGCTGCAGGCGCAGCTCGTAGCGCTGCCAGCCGAAGGGATCGGAGCGGTCGCCCTCGTAGACGACGACGGTGGTGCGGTCGCCGGACACGGCCGCCGCGGGCTGGCCGAACGCGGCCGAGTCGCTCGAGTAGAGCGTGGTGTCCAGCAGCACGCCCGGGTAGGCCGGTCCGGGCGTCGCCGTGGCGTTGATCGCCGAGGGCGGGCCGATCCGCAGCCGCACCAGGGCGCGCGCGCGGCCGGCGGCGGTCTCGGCCTCGAGCACGAGGTCCTGGTCCCGGTCGAGGGCGCCGCGCAGGCCGAGCACGCTGAACCCGTCGCCGAAGGCGTCCAGCCAGGGGGGCCGGCCGGCCAGCCCCCGTCCCGACGGGGCCACGCCGACGGCGGCGAGCGTCTCCACGCCGCCGACGGGCGGGACGCCCGCGTCGGCGAGGTGGGCCAGCGACAGGCGCACCGCGCCCGCGTTGCCGGGATCGAGGGTCAGGGCGTCGAACGCGAACGGAGCGCCCGCGGGCGTGGTCAGCTCGTAGACCGCGTCCACGGCCTCCAGCCCCAGGCGGTCGAGCCCGGGCGTCGGCGCGCCGGCGGCTCCCGGGGAGGGGGCCAGGGCCGCCATGCCCGCCGCCAGCACGAGCGGCGCGCGGGCCGCGGAGCCGCCCGGCGCCCCTCCCGTTCCGCCGCACGCGCTCGAGACGCCGGCGAGGCCGAGGGCGGCGGGCAGGAGCCAGCGAGTCAGGCGCATCGCGCACCTCCGCAGCGGGGCCGCGCCCCGGCGCCCCCGCCGTACCCCAGCGTAGCAGTGCCGGGCGCGGGACCGGACGCGTGCGCGCACGCCGAGGCGGCGCAACCCCTCCGTCGCGCGCTCCACACGGTCGTCGGGCCCTGGCAGGCCGCCGGGGCCGGTCGCCGGATCCTGCCGCGGGCACCGGGCCCGAGCGGGCCCCGGACGGGGGCGACCCGCGGGGGCCTCAGCAGCGCGTCCGCGGCGTGGCGCGCCCCTGCTCCTGTTCCGCAGGCGAGGCGAAGCCCTTGGCCTTGGCGTGGGTCCACATCTTCTCGATGTAGGGGCCGGCCTCCGGCGTCTTGCAGGAGGTGTCGCCGTGGTCCACCTCGACCTTGCCGATGCGCTTGGCCACGCCCAGGGCGGCCTTGCGCAGGGCGGCGCTGCGGCCGCCGATGTGGATCAGGGCCTCGTTCATCGCCTCGCGCTCCGCGTTCGGCGCCGCGGCGATGCCGCGCTCGACGGCCGCGAGGCGCTCGACGAACCAGGGCTCGGGGACCTCGGGAGAGCGCGAGGCCAGCTGCCCCGTCAGCCCCCAGCCCGCGCAGCGCAGGCGCTCCTCGCGCGAGGCGAGCCAGCGCTGGGCGGTGGCGAACCCGTGAGGTCCCTCCTGGGCCAGCATCGAGACGTAGCCGCCGCACATGCGCGCCAGGGTCTCGCGCGCCCAGCGGTCGAGCGCGGCGGGCGTCAGCCGCTGCGGGTCGGCGATCTTGAAGGCGAGGTTGCGCGCGTCGAAGTTGCCCGTGTCCCACAGGGCGAGGGCCAGCTCGTGGTCGACGCCGATGCGCTTGACCAGCGTCGCCAGGGTGGCGAAGCTCACCCCGAACAGGGGCTCCTGCGCGCCGTGGCGCAGGTACGTCTTGCGGGTCTGGGCCGAGCCGGCCTGCTCGAGGGCCCGCAGCGCCTCGGCCAGGGTCATGCGGTCCTGGGTCTTCGGCGCGGGCGCACGCCGGGCGGGCTTGCGGGCCGAGGTCCTGCCTGCGGGCATGGGGATCTCCGAAGGGGAGGGGACAGCGTACGTCGGCTCGCCGCCGGCGGCGGGAGGAGGCGGGCCGCCGGTCGGGGGCCCGTTTCCTCGCGCCCAGGGCGGGCTCGCCCCAGCTCGGCGTCAGGATCGCAAACGGACCCAGGACCCGGCCGCCTCCTCCGGGCGGGGAGGCTACAGGCTCACGACCGACCGGAACCCGCCGTAGGCCATGCGCCGCAGGTCGAAGAGCTTCACCGTGGTGAGGCGCTGGATGCGAGGGTCCTTCATCACCCGGGCGTTCACCCGATCGCGGTGCGCGCGGGAGCGGTACTCGATGTACGACCAGACGGGCACCTGGCCCCGGCCGAGCCGCATCAGGCGGGGGAAGGGCAGGCCGAACCCGCAGGCCAGGTCGTCGCCCACGCACTCGCGGTAGGCGAGCGCGCCGTGCTCCTTCCAGATGCGCCCGGCCCGCCGCGCCACGGCGACGTAGGCGCGCAGCTTCGCGCGGGCCACGGGGATCAGGAAGCCGTCCACGTAGGTCATGGGCATCGTCTCCGAGGTTCCAGGGGGCGCGGGGGGCGGCGGCGCCTACGGCACCCACCCAGGCAGCGCGGCGGCCTGGCGGATCCAGGACGCCAGCTGGGCCTGGTCGGGCGCGCCCGTGCGGTGCAGGTCGAGGTAGCGCACCTGGGGCTGCTTGGACGCGCCGGGAGGCGGCGGCGCGAGGGACGCTCCGCGGAAGAAGCACAGCTTCAGGTACGCGTCGAAGGCGTGCAGGCTCAGGAACCAGCCTCGGCCCTCGACGCCGTAGAAGGGCGAGTTCCAGCGCACGGCTCGGAGGACGCCGGGCACCACCTCGCCGATGAGCCGATCCAGGCGCCGGGCCGCGGCGCGCTTCCAGCCGGGCAGGGCGGCGAGGTAGGCCTTGACGGGGCCGGCGCCGTCGCCCTTCGGGATCTGCGGGTTGCCGCCGGCCAGCAGCCGCACCTGGCCTCCGCCGCGGCCTCGGGGCGCGGCGGCCGGCGGCGTGGCGGCCGTGCGGTCCCGGGTCCGCCTCGGCCGTCGGACGGGGCGCTCCGGCTTGGCGGGCAGGCTCGGCCGGTCGGGGCGGGGCGGCGCGGGTTCCATGGGACGGGCGAGCCCATCGTACCGATCGCGCCGCGCGGGCGCAGGGGCCCGCGGTACGCCGGGCCCTGCGGGCGTCTGGGCGCCGTGGGCGGTCGAGCCGAGGCGGGCCTGACCGAGCGTCGAAGCCGAGGGCGGGGCGCTCAGGCGAGCAGAGCCCTTCGACTCGGGCCGGCTCGGCCGGAGATCCCGAGCGCGGGTGCGCTCGGAGCGCCGCGTCGGACGCGTGCCTTCCGCGGGGCGCCGAGCCCTCCGACCCGCTCGCGGACGCGCCCGCTCAGGGCCCCGTCCCGGCCCGAGGCCGAGCAAGGGGGCCCCACACACCACATCGAACCGCGACCTCGGGGTTGACAACCGGCACCGGTGGACGGCGCCAGGAGGCGCCGCAGGACCCACGGATCGCGGGCCACGATCCGAATGAGGGCCAGGGTCGCGCGCTGGGCCCGTCGGGGTCCCCGTGCCCCGCGACGAGGGGTGTCGATGCCGATGCCCACCGCGCGCGCGCTGTTCCTGCGCCAGGCCCACGCAACCCGAAGTCGCGCCAGGGCGTCGCAGGCCGGTGCATCCTCGCCCATCAGCAACCAGGTTGTCAACCAAGCGGACCCTCTGGTAGTGGGCTAGCTTCCTCCCGCCCAGGGCGCGCGACGCGCTAGGCTGGGGGCGCTCAGGCCCGCATCGGCTCGTTGCGTAGGCCGGCGCGTGCCAGCGCCGCCGCAAGCGGCGGCGGGGGCGGCCTCGCCGCTGCGGGCCTTCCACGGCGCCCCGCCTGCGGGGCGCCCAACAGAGCTCCCCATCCAGCGCGCCGGTGTGCCCCAGTAGGGCGTCAGGATCGCAAACTGACCCACTACCGACCCTCTCCGTCCCGGCCGAGAGTTCGAGAGGATCGCGTAGAGTCCGGCCGTTGACCCGCCGGTCGCCTGAGGCCCACGCGCGGAGCGCCACGGCCCCCGACTCCCGAACTTCGGGCCACCGCGGGCGGATCGGAAGAGCCCTTCGACTCGCTGCGCTCGCTCAGGGCCACTTCCCGGCGATGCCGAGAGATGGCTCTCACCCGCGATTATCGAAATCTCCACCTGCGGCCCAACACTCGAGGCCGTAACTCATTATATAATAATAACTTACGACTGCATTAATCCGCGGGTCGCTGGTTCGATCGCCGAGATGGCGCCCCAAGAGCAACTTCGAACTCGCCGGTCGCCCGACGAAGACGCGGGCCCTGGC
>CAZPOZ010000126.1:0-7823 GCA_964588235.1 uncultured Planctomycetales bacterium | reverse complement strand
GCGACAGGTCGGGCTCGTCGAGCAGGTCGTCCTTGAGCGTCTCGCCCTTGCCCTTGCCCTTGCCGACGTTCACGGTCGGGCTGCTGTCGTCCTCGAGGCTGATCTCGGTCAGCGAGGTCTCGGAGGTCTGGCCCCCGCGCCCGGAGCGCCCGGCGAGGGCGTCGATCTCCGTGCGCTTGAACTTCATCTGGTCGCCCTCGCGGAAGGCGCGGATCTCGCCCTCCGAGACGAGCCGCTTCAAGCGGTTCTCGTCGATGCTGAGCTGACGCAGGACCTCGTCGAACGAGTAGAACTCACCGGACTTGGACTTGGCCACGAAGGCCTCCACGCGGTCGAAGGTTGGTTGGACAGCCGACGCCCCGGTCCGGGCGCCGTGTGCGGGGGAGCATCGCAGAAACCGGCCCGCGGGTCAATCTCGCCGTGCCGCTCGCTGGCTCGGGCGGGCGGCCCCGGTCCCTCTCGGGCCGAGCCCCCCCCAGACGGGCCGGGAACCGCGGTGCGGAACGGCAGATCAGCCCCGGCTGGCCAAGCGATTGTAACGTACAACGAACAGGCCGACAGGCGCCCCCGAGGATCGGGGAGCGAGCGTGCGGCCTGGGCTCACTTCCCTGGGGGCAGCTGCACGTTCTTCGAAGGCAGGCCGCCCTTGCCCGGCACCTTGGCCGGGGCGTTGGACGCCTTGAAGGCCTCCTCGTAGGCCTCTTTCAGCTCCATGCGCGAGCTCTCGGAGACGTCGTTGTAGGCCTCGAGCTTGAGGTCGTAGTCGAAGTGACGCGCGGCCAGCAGCTTGAGGCCCCCGCGGCTGCCGGGCTCGAGCTGGTAGACGAGCACACGCTCCTTGAGCGTGTCGAAGTACCACACGGCCGACTGCCCGCTGCCCATGCTCGAGGAGAGGGCGATGGCCCGGTTGTTCGAGTCGGCCGTGCCCGAGCCAGGGTTGGCCACGCCCCGCGGGTCGGTCTGCGCCTCCAGCGGGTTCACCGGGGCCGGCAGCTGGGGGTTGTTCGGCCCGTTGGGCCCCATGCCCTGCGGGTCGTCCGCGCTCGCCGTGCGCACCCAGCCCCCGCCGGGCGCCCCCGAGGGCCCGGGCAAGAGCGTCGCGGCCAGCGTGGCGGCCCAGCCCCCCGCGAGGAACCCGATCCACAGCGCGCGCTTGTCCATCGCTCACCTCCAACACGTCCGGGATCCGGGGCGGGCCGGGCAGCCTGCACGGCGCCCACCCGGGCCCTGCCCGAGGATACCCGCCACGTGCAGGCCCCGGGGGGCCGTCGGAGGGCCCCGGAGGCCCGCCCCGGGCCCGCCGGGGCGCGGCCGGCTCACGGCCGTGTCACGGCGGGATCGGGCAGGGCCGGGGCGGAGCCGGGCTCCTCGGGCGTCGGCAGCTCGCGGGGCAGGATCACGCGGAAGGTCGTCCCGCGCCCCTTGGCGCTCTCCACCTCCACGCGACCCCCGTGGTTGCTGACGATGTTGTGAACCACGGAGAGCCCCAGGCCCGTGCCCTCCCCGGCGGGCTTGGTCGTGTAGAAGAGGTCGAAGCAGCGCGCCTGCTCCTCGGGGGTCATGCCGGCGCCGTCGTCGGCCACGCTGAGCACCACCTCGCCCTCCCCCCGCGGCTCCACGCGCACGGTGATGCGGCCCCCGACGCGCTCGTCGACGGCGTCGGCGGCGTTGAGCAGCAGGTTGAGCGCGACCTGCTGCAGCTCGAGGGGGTCGCCGAACACGCGCGCGTCGTGCTCGGAGGGGGCGTGGCCCTCGACGCGGATGGACTTGCGCTCGATGCGGTGGCGCGCGAGCGCCAGCGCCTTGCGCGCCACCTCGGCCAGATCCACCGGCCGGGGCTCCACGCGGCGGGGCGTGAACGAGAGCACCTTCTTGACGGTCTCCTCGATCCGCGCCAGGCCCTCGCCGATCAGGTCCAGGTACTCCGAGGTCTTCTCCGGCGAGAGGTCGCCCCGCAGCAGCGCGCGCACGGCGTTCTTCATGCCCCCCAGCGGGTTGTTGATCTCGTGCGCGATCCCCGCCGCCAGCGTGCCGGTGGCGGCCAGGCGCTGGGCCACGGCCAGGTGCCGCTCGGCGGACTTGATCTGCGACAGCGCCGCCAGCACGCGCGTCTCGAGGTGCTGCTGGTACTCGGCGATCTCGGCGGCCATGCGGTTGAACGCCCGCGTCGTGCGGCCCAGCTCGTCCGTGCGGCCGTCCTCCGGCAGACGCACGTCGTCGGCGCCCGAGGCCATCGCGCCCGCGGCTTCCGTCAGGCGCGCCAGGGGCCGGATCACCAGGTGGCTCAGCAGCCGGTAGACCACCAGCCCCAGCAGCAGCAGGCCGGCCAGCATGATCACGTACACGACGCGCGTGCTGTGGCCCGGGTCGCGCACCTCGGCCACGATGCCCAGGCGGCTGCGCGCCTCCGGCGGGACCTCGAGCATCGAGACCACGCGGTCCCCGGTGGCCACGCGCCCGTCGCCGCTCCGCGCGCGGCGCCAGGCCTCGACGGCCGCGGCGGTCTCGGGGCCCTCGGGCAGCGGGTCGGGACGCTGGCTCGGCGGCGCCCGGAACCAGGCCCGGGCATCGTAGACCTGGTAGTAGTCGTCGGCGCTGGGCAGGTCGCCGCGGTCCAGCTGCACCAGGGTGCGCTCCTCGACCAGCCAGACGCGGTCCACGTACGGGTCCCAGCGCGCCAGGTGGGCCTCCACCTGGGAGAGCCGCGAGTGCAGCAGGTAGGCCAGGGCCGAGGGGGGCGTGCCGCCCTCGGTGCGCAACAGGAACAGGAGCACGACCAGCAGGGTGAGCCCGTACAGGCCCACGACGACGGCCAGGAGCTTCGTGCGGAGCGACATCCGGCCCCCAGCGTAGCGACCCGCCCGCTCCATGGCCCGCGCCGGGCGGCGCAAGCGTTGCAGGGCCCGCCGAGGGGGTCGGTCCCGGCGGAGGCAGGCGGCCCCGGCCCCCCTACATTCGGGTCATGACCGACGCCGTGCACCGCACCACGCGCGCGGAGGCGATGGAGGTGGCCGAGCACGCCCGCGAGGCCGCCCGCACCCGCCCCTCCTTCGCCGCCGAGCTGTTCCTGGGCCGGGCCCCCGCCGCCCTCGTCCTGCCCTTCCCCGAGCAGGACCCCGCCGACCGGGCGGCCGCCGAGCCGTTCCTGGCCGAGCTCCGGCGCGTGCTCGACGAGGAGATCGACCCCGACCTCGTGGACCGCGAGGGCCGGCTGCCCGCCCGGGCGCTCGAGCGCCTGCACGCGGTCGGCGCCTTCCGGCTGAAGATCCCGGTGGAGCACGGCGGCCTGGGCTTCTCGCAGCAGAACTACAACCGCACGGTGGCGCTCGTCGGCGCCCACTGCGCGAGCACGGCGATCTGGCTGTCGGCGCACCAGAGCATCGGCGTGCCCACCCCGCTCAAGCTCTTCGGCACCGAGGAGCAGAAGGCGCGCTACCTGCCGCGCCTGGCCCGCGGCGAGCTGTCCGCCTTCGCGCTCACCGAGCCGGAGGTGGGCAGCGATCCCGCGCGCATGCGCACGCGCGCGGTGCCCGCCCCCGACGGCCAGGGCTGGATCCTCTCGGGCGAGAAGCTCTGGTGCACGAACGGGCCCGTGGCCGACGTGATGATCGTCATGGCGCGCACGCCCGACCGCGTGGAGCCCGGCCGCCGCGGGGCGCGCATCTCGGCCTTCCTGGTCGAACGCTCCTGGCCCGGCGTGGAGGTGGCGCACCGCTGCACCTTCGCCGGCTACCACGGCATCGAGAACGGCCTGCTGCGCTTCACGGACGTGCGCGTGCCCGCCTCGAACCTCCTCTGGGGCGAGGGGCAGGGCCTCAAGCTGGCCTTCATCACCCTGAACACGGGCCGCCTGACCCTGCCGGCCACGAACGCCGCCGTGGCCCGCGTCTGCGCCTCGATCGCCACCGAGTGGGCCGCCACCCGCGAGCAGTGGGGCGGGCCGCTGGTGAGCCACGAGGCGGTGGCCGTGCAGGTGGGCTGGATCGCCGCGCACGCCTTCGCCATGGAGGCCGTGTGCGACTACGCCGGCGCGCTGGCCGACCGCGGCGACGCCGACATCCGCCTGGAGGCCGCGCTGGCCAAGCTGTTCTGCTCCGAGACCCTGCTCGGGGTGGTCGAGCGCACGCTCCAGGTCCGGGGAGGGCGCGGCTACGAGACGGTGGAGTCGCTGCGCCGGCGCGGGGAGACCCCCTACCCCGTCGAGCGCCTGTGGCGGGAGGCGCGGCTCAACACGATCGTGGAGGGGACCAGCGAGGTCCTGCGCCTGTTCCTGGCACGCGAGGCCCTCGACCCCCACCTGAGGCGCGCCGGCGCCTTCGCCCGCCCCGGGAGCCCCTTCCTGGCCCGGGCCGGCGGGTTCCTGCGCTGCCTGGCCTGGTACCCGGGCTGGTTCCTGGCGCGCGCGCTGCCGGTGCTGCGCCGTCCGGCGGCCCTGCCCGCGCCGCTCGGCAGGCCGTGGCGCGCCATGGCCCGGGGCGCGCGTCGCCTCGCGCGCCGCACGCTCTACGCCATGGTGCGGCACGGCCCGCGCCTGGAGGACCGTCAGGCCCTCCTGGGGCGGCTGGTGGACGACGGCTCGGACCTGTTCGCCGAGGCGGTCACGCTGGCCCGCGCGGCCTCCCGCGGCGACGCGCGCTCGGCCGCCCTGGCGCGGGTGTTCTGCCTGGAGTCCCAGGCGAGGCGGCGGGCGCGCGCCACGCGCGGGGCGGCGGCGGACCGGGCCGCGGGCGCCCTGGCCGGCACGCTGTGCGGCGCGCCGCGCGCGTAGGCCCGCGCGCCCGACCCCGGGACGGGGGCTGCGCCCCCCGCCGTCGCCCCGCACCGGCGCAGGGCCTCACGGGCCCGGAGGGGCTCAGCGCAGGTCGGGGGCCTCCCACAGGCGCGCGTAGGCTTCGCAGGAGGGCCCCGCGCCGCCGTCCGCGTCGCCCTGCGCCCCGGCCAGCCGCGCCGCGGCATCCAGCGTGCGGTCCGGCGGGAAGCGCACGAGGAAGGTGCTCGAGCCCGCCGAGGGCCCCGGCGGGAGGTCGAGGGCCTGCGACCCCTCGAGCAGCGCGGCCGCCTCGGGCAGCAGCAGGCTCAGGCGCGCCCCGCCGGACGCCTCGGGGCCCAGCTCCCAGCGGGCCCGCAGGAGGGCCGTGTCGGCGGCGGGCCGCTCGACGACCTCCAGGGCCAGCGCGCCCAGGCGCGACGCCGGCTTGCCGGCGCAGTCGCGTCGCCAGGCCCGGGGGGCGGGCGGCCCGCCGCGGACGGCCGCCGCCCCCGGTCGCGCGCCCTCGGGCGCTCCCGCGACGAGGAAGCCGAGGCCGGCGGCCACGGCCAGGAGCGGGACGATCCGGGGGAGGGGCGGGCGGCGCATCGTCACAGCACCTGGAGGGTGAAGGTGGCCTGGTTGCCGGCCCCGGCGCAGTCGGCCTCGACGCGCACGACGTAGCGGCCCGGGCCGAGCGTGAGCGGCCCGATCGACTCGGGGGCGGCGCCGGCCGCGTTCGAGCTGCCCAGGACCGTGCCCGCGGCCGTCTCGACGACCAGATCCAGGTCGTCGCCGTCGCCCGGGGTGGCCCCGATCGTGAGCGTGAAGGTCAGGGTCTGGGGGGAGCCCAGCGTGAACGCGTACCACACGCTGCTGCTCAGCCCCCGGCAGGGGTTCTTGTTCGGGCCCGAGAGCGAGTCGCAGGCGCCCGAGGCGCTCCCCGGCACGGCCAGCGGCACCGGCCAGATGTCGGCGCCGGCGAGCGGGTAGGTGATCTGCTGGTCGGCCGGGCTGGTCATCAGCGCGGTGATCGTCGCCGCAGGCACGCCGTCGCCCGCCACGAGCCCGTCGAGCAGCGTGCCGAGGTAGGGCGGCGAGACCGCCGCGTCGAAGGAGAGGAAGCGCCCGTAGAGCGTGCCGAAGGCCACGGCGGCGGGGTCGCCGTCGGCGTCGGCCACGCCGGTGGCCCCGTCGCCCAGGTCCCAGACCAGCTCGACGACGGTCTCCTCCCCCCCGATCCCGCGCACGAGCTGCGGGGTCCAGTTCTCGGCGTTGGCATCGAGCAGCGTCGGCCCGGGCGCGGTGCCCAGGGTGTCCACGTAGGCGGCGTCCTGGCGCAGCAGGCAGCCGAACCCCGTGGCCGCGCCCTCGCTCCAGGCGAACGGGGGCTCCAGCGCCTCGCCCGAGTGCGGACCGCCCCGGTTGCGGCTGGCCGCCATGTTGAACTCCACGAAGTGCCCGTACTCGTGCGCGATCACGCCGTCGTCGAAGTAGTCGGTGTCGGTGGCGTCGAGCTGGCCCGCCGAGCCGCCCAGGATCGTCAGCGCCTTGGCGGCGTCGGCGTAGAACGACGTGCCGGTCGCCCCGGCGTTGCCCAGGCGCGTGTAGGCGTGGCACAACGGGGGCGTCTCCCCGGTCGTGGTGCGGATGCGCTCGGCGCAGCCGAGCAGCACGTCCAGCAGGGCGAAGCCGATGGACGGACGGTGCTCCGCGCTGCCCGGGTTCCAGGGCACGGTCAGGTCCACGACGGCCAGCGAGCCGGCGGTGAAGGCCGGCGCGTCCAGGCGGAAGCAGTCGGCGTTCGTGTGCACGTTCTGCGAAGGCGGGAGCGCGTCGTGCACCGTGACGTTGCGGGCCGGGTCCAGGTCGGTGCGGCTGGCCACGCGCACGACGACCAGGGCCCCGGCGGGCGGGGCCCCCGTGAGCACGTAGGCGCCGCCCCCGTCCGTGGAGGTCTGGGCGTAGCAGCGGGGTCCGTCGGGGTCGGCCAGCGTCGAGGCGTCCAGCAGCTCGACGTCGACGAAGCGGGCCGGGCGGGTGATCACGCCCGGGCCCAGCCCCGCCGGGCTGATCGGCAGGCGCTCGTACCGCACCGTCCCCGAGACGCTCACCGTGGGCCCCCCGCCCGGGGCGCAGGAGGTGGGGCCCACCGGCGCCGGGGTCGGGGCCGGCGGGGACGATCCGCTGCCTCCACAACCCGGCAGCGCGCAGGCCAGCGCCAGGCCCACGATGCGGGGGAACGCGGCCAGGGGTCTCGGGGTCGGAGCGCCGGGCATGGGGATCCTTCGGCCAGCACGGGGTCCCGGCGCGACCCTACGGAAAGGCGAACGCGCCGGCCCGGGCGCCCCCGGCCGGGGCGCCGGGGGAAGCCTACCCGCGCCTGCGCGTCCTGCCGGCCGGGCTACTTCGAGTACGCGGCGTCGATGCCCTGGATGAGCTTGAGCAGCGGCAGGAACAGGCCGAGCACGATCAGGAAGACCGCGCCGCCCATGAAGAGGATCATCAGGGGCTCGAGGATCGAGACCAGCGAGCCGACCGCGACGTCCACCTCCTCGTCGTAGTTGTCGGCCACGCGGATCAGCATCTTGTCGAGCTCGCCCGTCTCCTCGCCGACGTCCACCATGTTGATCACGATGTCGTCCAGGATGCCGCTCTCCCCCAGCGGCTCCGCGATGGTGCCGCCCTCGGAGATCGACTCGCGCACCTTGCCCAGCGCCTCCTCCATGATCACGTTGCCGGCCGTGGTGCGGCAGATGTCCAGGGCCTCCAGGATCGGCACGCCGGAGGCGATCAGCGTGCCGAAGGTGCGCGAGAAGCGCGCCACGACGATCTTGCGCACCAGGGGCCCGACGATGGGCAGGTTGAGCCGCAGCCGGTCGAAGAAGCGCCGGCCGCCGCGCGTGCGCGCCACGAGCCGCACCAGGGCCACGAGCAGGACGATCCCGCCCAACAGGACCCACCAGCGCTCGATGAGCAGCTTGGAGAAGGCCTGCAGCCCCTTGGTGATCGGCGGCAGGTCGCCCACGCCCGGGAGCTGCTTGAAGACGCTCTCGAACTTGGGCACCACGAAGAC
>CAZPOZ010000125.1:0-7824 GCA_964588235.1 uncultured Planctomycetales bacterium | reverse complement strand
GACGATCAGCCCCAGGTTGCGGAAGCGCACGTCGCGGCTCAGCAGCCGGTGCGTGCCCACGACCACGTCCACCGTGCCCGCGGCCAGCGCGGCGAGGGTCTCGCGGGTGGCGCGCGGCCCGTGCAGGGTGGACAGGGCGCGCACGCGCAGGGGGTAGGGCGCCAGGCGCTGCGCGAAGGTGCGCACGTGCTGCTCGGCCAGCACCTTCGTGGGCACGAGCACGGCGGCCTGGCGCCCGCCGGCCACGACCTTGAAGATCGCGCGCAGCGCCACCTCGGTCTTGCCGTAGCCCACGTCGCCGCACACCAGCCGGTCCATCGGCCGCGTCCCCTCGAGGTCGCCCTTGACGGCCCGGACCGCGCTCTCCTGGTCGGGGGTCAGCGGGTGCGGGAAGGCCTGCTCGAACTCCCGCTGCCAGGGCCCGTCGGGCGGGCAGGGCGCGGCGTGCCGGCGCTGGCGCGTGGCCTGGAGCGCGAGCAGCTCGTCGGCCAGCTCCTCGACGGCGGCCTCGACGGCGCGGCGCTTGGCGGTCCAGTCGCCGCTGCCCAGGCGCGCCAGGCGCGGCCTCGCGCCCGTGCCCACGTAGCGCTGGACGAGGTCGATGCGCGCCACGGGCACGTACACGGTCGTGCCCTCGGCGAAGCGCAGCTCGAGGAACTCGCCGGCGCCGTCGGGGCCCGGCAGGGTGACCAGCCCACGGAAGAGGCCCACGCCGTGGTGCAGGTGCACGACGGGCACGCCCGGCTCGAGCTCGAGGAAGTCGGTCAGCGGACGCTGCCGGGCGCGACCGCTGGAGCGGCGCCGGTCGCGCACGGGCAGGTCGGTCAGGTCGTCGTAGGCCACGTGCGCCGTGGAGGTCGGCCCGAACAGGAACGAGCGCGTGAGGGCCCCTTCGGCGAACTCGAGCGGCAGGGCCGGCGCCCGTTCGCCCAGCAGCTGCGCCAGCCGCTCCTGCTCGCCGGGGGCGCGCCGGTAGACCACCAGCCGCCGGGCGCGGCGCGCCAGGGCCTGGAAGGCCCCCACCAGGCGCTGGGTGCGCGCCTCCTGGGGCTCGAGCGCCGCGCGCTCCACCGCGTCGGGCCTGAGCGCGGCCACGCCGCGCACGGCGTCGCAGGAGCCCACGTCCAGGTCGAGGTCGCCGGCGGCGCCCAGCGGCCGGCGCGAGGCCTCCACGGCGCGCTGCTCCTCCAGCGCCTGTTGCAGCGCGGAGAGCAGGCGCCGGCCCTCGCCCCCGGCCTCGCCCCCGAGCCGCGCGGCCTCGGCGGCCAGGAGGTCGGGCTCCACCAGCACGACGCGGGTGCCGGGGGGCAGGTGCGCCGGCAAGAGCCCCGAGCCGGCGCCCGCGTCGGGCGAGCGCACGCGGTCGGGAGCCAGCACGAGCAGGCCCACGGCCCCCAGGGGGGCGCCGCTGCGCTGCGTGGCCGGGTCCATCTCGTCCAGGGACTCGATCTCGTCGTCGAGGAAGTCCAGGCGCACGGGCCCGGCCCGGCCCAGGGGCCACACGTCCAGCACGCCCCCGCGCGCGGCGAACTCGCCCGGGGCGTCCACCTGCGGCACGCGCGCGTAGCCGCACAGGGCCAGGTGCTCGAGCAGCACGGGCAAGCTGCGCGTCGCTCCCCGCGCGAGCGTGAGCGCCGCCGCGTCGATCACCGGCGGCGCGGGCAGCGGCTGGAGCAGCGCGGCGAGCGCGGCCACCACGATCCGCACCGGGCCGCCGGGCTCGACGCCCCGCCGGGCGGCGCGCAGCGCCTCGAGCACCTGCGTGCGCGCGGCCAGCACCTCGGCGTCGGGGGGCGTGCCGCCCGCGTCGCGGGGCCAGGACGGGAAGGGCAGCGCCTCCCCGGGGGCGAACGCGTCCAGGTCGAGCAGCAGGTCGTCGCGCGCGTGGGCGTCGGCGACCACGGCCAGGACCAGGCCCTCACGCTCGGCCAGCGCGGCCACCAGGTAGCCCAGGGCCCCGCCCTCCAGCCCCCCGAGGCGGGCAGACCGCCGGCCTCCGAGGAGCGGGGCGAGCGCCGCTTCCGCGGTCCCGAACGAGAGCCGGGGCCCTTCCTGACGCGCACGGGGAGGCATGGGCGAAGCCCCGCCCGGCGCTGCCGGAGCGGGACCGGGCCCGTACCTCCCCGCACGCCGCCCTGAGCCTACCCGGTGGCGCGCACGCTTCGCCCTTCCCGCGCGCCGCCCCTCGAGCGGGCCGCGCGCCGCCGCCGCTCACAGGCCCGAGTCGAAGCCCTCGTCGGGTGCCGGCGGCGTCCAGGCGGCGGGGGCCTTGCGCCGGGCGGGCGCGCTCGGGGCAGGCGCCGCCGGGGACGCGTCGGCGGCGGCGGGCGCGGCGGGACGTGCCGCCGGGGTTGGAGCCCGAGGCGCAGGAGCCGGCGGGGGGGGCGCGGGGGGCGGGAGGCCGGCGTCGAAGCCCTCCCCCGCCGGAGCTGCCGCCGGCGTCGCGGCCGGGGCGGCGGCCGGTGTCGGCCCCGGCGTCGCGGCCGGCGGCTCCGGGGAGCGAGCGCTCCGGCCGCGGCCTCGCCCGCGACCCGCGCCCCGGCTCCGCCCGCGACCGCGCTCGGACGAAGGCTCGCGCCGCTCCACAGGGTCGGTGGGCAGCGGGTCCTCGTCGGCGGTGGGCCGCTCAGGCGCCGGCTCGGCCTGCCGTTGGACGGTCGGGGCCGGGGCGCCGGGCGCGTCCCCCTCCGCGGAGAGGGGCCAGACGTCGGGTTCGGGCCCGATCAGGCGGGGCTCCGGCCCCTCGGCCACCTCGCCGGCCAGGTCGAGGTCGAAGGGCCGCTCCCGGGGGTGGGCCGTGGGCTCGGGGTAGCCGGGCCCCTGCGCGCGCGGGTCGGGCGCCGGCGGCGCGGAGTCGAGCAGCCGCGGCTCGGCGTCGCCCCAGGCCGCGCCGTGCGGATCGGTCTCGGGCAGCGCCGGCGGGTCGCCGGCCGCCTCGGGCGCCAGCGGAAGCCCCGGGGCCCGGCCGTTGCCGCCTGCCCCGTCGCCGCGGCCCGCGCGGCGGCGACGGCGGCCCCGGCCCCGGCGCTGGAAGGCCTCGAGCGCCAGCCGCGCCGCCTCCTGCTCGGCCTCCTTCTTCGTCGCCCCGGAGGCGCGCCCCCACTCGGCTCCGCGGATCACCGCGGCGATCGTGAACTGCTTGCGGTGGTCGGGGCCGCCCTCCTCCAAGGTGCGGTACGTGGGCGTGGCCTGCCAGACCTCCTGCACCTCGTGTTGGAGCAGGCTCTTGAAGTTCTTGCCGCCCCGGTCGGCGAGCGTCTCCTCGAGCTCGCGCCCCAGGTGCCGCAGCACGAACTCGCGCGCAGGGAAGAACCCCGCGTCGAGGTAGATCGCGCCGATCACCGCCTCGACCAGGTTGGCCGTGACGCTCACCGGCAGCTCGTCGCGGCGGCCGACCCCGCGCGCGAACACGGCGAACCGCACCAGGCCCAGCCGCTGCGAGGCGTGGAACAGGCTGCCGCGCGAGACGATCGCCGACTTGAGGCGCGTCAGCTCGCCCTCGGCCTGGTCGGGAAGCAGCCGGTAGAGCTCCTCGGTGATCACCAGGCCCAAGACGGAGTCGCCCAGGAACTCCAGGCGTTCGTTGCACTCCCGGTCGGGGCTGCGCAGCGAGGAGTGGGTCAGGGCGACGACGAGCAGCTGGGGGTTGGCGAAGTGATAGCCGATGACCCGCTGGCACTCGGCCAACGTCTCATCCACGGCGCCACCATGACGGGCGAAGCGAGGCGCGTGCGGCGCGCTGGAGCCGGGCGCTCAGGCCGCTTCCTCCTCCTCGCGCAGGCCGCAGGCGCGTCGTCGTCCTCATCGGCCTTCCTCTACCGGCCCAGCGCGCCGGCTGCTCGGGCACGGCTCGCAGGGGTGCTCCGCAGGCCGTTCTGCGGAGGGCGTGTCCAACGCTCGAGGGCCGTGCCCCCAGGTTGGTGGCCATGCGTCTCATCCATGCGCGGGTTCCGTCGATCGGGGCCTCGCCGCAGCGGTGCACGCGAGGGGCCGCGGACGGGGGCGGAGCCCGCCGGCCGGGAGCGGAGCCTCCGGGCCAGGCGGGCGCGGCCCTCGGCGGCGCGAGCCGGGGCCAGCGTATCCCGAGGGCACGCCGGACGAACGCGGAATCGCGCGCCCGCCCCGGGGCGCGGGAGCCGTCTCGCCCTCCGAAGGGCCCCACCCCTACCTTGGTGGCCAGGGGCCTCAGGAGCAACGCTACCAAGATAGGCGATGCGAGGCGCGTGCGGCGCGCTGGAGCCGGGCGCTCAGGCCGCTTCCTCCTCCTTGCGCAGGCCTTGAGGCGCGTCGTCGTCGTCATCGGCCTTCCGCAGCCGGCCCAGCGCGCCGGTTGCTTGGGCACGGCCTCCAGAGGCCATCCATAGGCCCTTCCGCAAGACGAGGTCTCGCCCTCCGAAGGGCCCCACCCCTACCTTGGTGGCCAGGGGCCTCAGGAGGGCCCGGCCCCCGTCTCGAGGGCCTCCACCAGCGCCCGCGCCCTGGCGAAGCGCCCCTGCGGATCCGGGGCCAGCAGGCGCAGCACCAGCGCGTCCAGGTCGGCCGGCAGGCCGGGACGAGCCCGGGAAGGGGGCGGGGGGGGCGCCTGGCGACGGCGCTCCAGGAGCAGGGGCAGGGGCTCGGCGGGCCCGGGCAGGCTGCCCGCCCACGCCTCGTAGAGCAGCAGGCCGAGCGCGTACTGGTCGGCCCGTCCGTCCACCGCGCCCCGACGGCGCTCGAGCTGCTCGGGGGCGGCGTAGCGCACGGAGCCCACGAACGCTCCCGACTGCGTGAGCGCCCCCCGCGGGTCGAGCAGGCCCGCGAGCCCGTAGTCGAGCACGCGCACGCCACCGTCCGCCTCCAGGAACACGTTGGCGGGCTTCAGGTCGCGGTGGACGACGCCCGCGCCCTCGAGCGCCTCGAGCGCGCGCGCCACGGCGAGGGCCAGCGCGCGCACGAGGGCGACGGGCTGAGCGCCCTCACGGGCGAGGCGCCGCGCCAGGTCCTCGCCCTCGAGCAGGTCCATGGCCAGGTAGGGCACGCGCTCGCCCTCGAGCGCCACCTCGCCGCGCGCGCGCGTGCGCACGAGGTGGGGGTGCGTCAGCGCCGCGCCGATCTCGCCCTCCCGGAGGAACCGTTCGCGCAGGTGCTCGCGCCGGAGCAGCTCGGCGTGGAAGAGCTTGAGCGCCACGCGCTCGCCCTCGGGGAGGCCGGGCAGCGCCTGCCGCACCTCGGCCTCGTGCACGGCGCCCATCCAGCCCCGTCCCAGGGCGCGGCCCAGGACGAAGGGGCCGAGCCGGCGGGCGCGCCTTGCGCCCCCGGCGGAGGCTGGGCGCCGGTCGGCGGGCGGACGCCCCCCCGACCCTCCGCCCAGGGCCTCGCGCAGGCCCAGGACCAGCTCGAGGCGCGGTCGCAGCACCTCCGCCAGCCCGGGGTGGCGGCCCAGGAAGGCCTCGAGCCCCTCGAAGCGCTCCGAGCGCAGCCGCGCGAGGAAGTCGGCGAAGGCCTCCTCGGCCGGGTCAGCGCGAGGCATGGCCAGGGCCCTCCCGCCCACGGGGGAGCAACCCTGCGGCGCGCAGGCGGCGGGCCAGCGTCTCCACGTCGGCGGCGTCGAGCCGGAGGTGCCGGGCCACGCTCGCCGGGGCCCAGCGTTCGACGAGCAGCAGCCTCAGCGCGGCCAGACGCGCCTGCGCGCGCGCCCCCACCACCCGGCGCAGCGCGGTCGTGGTGGCGGCGAGCCGCTCGTGCGCGCCGTCCCACGCGCGCTGCACCTCGGCGTCGCTGAGCGCAAGCGCCCGCGCCGCCGAGCGCACGCGCTCGGGGGGCGTGGGCCGCGCCTCCGCGCCCCCGGCCTCCAGGTAGAGCACCTCCACGCGCTGGAGCACGCGGCGCTCCCGGGCCGGCAGCAGGTCGTAGGCCACCCGCAGCAGGCCCAGCGTGTCGAGCGCGCGCATGTAGAGCTTGCGCGCGGCCTCCTCCCCCGCCACCGGGTGGAGCCGCGCCCCCGCCTGGGCGTAGCCCAGCCGCTGCTCCTCGACCAGGTGGAGCAGGAGCCGCGGCCGGGCCGCCAGGCGCGTGAGCGCCCAGCGCAGCCACGCGGTCTCCTCGCGCCCGCTGGCCACGGAGGAGGGCGAGCGCCCCGGCCCGGCGACGCGCGAGGAGGAGCCGGCCTCCCGGGCGGGATCGCGCTTGACGGCCTGCCCGAGCCGGGCCGCCTCGGCGACCTTGTAGCGCGCGATGCGCCGGAGCCAGGCGCGCACGCTCCCCGGCTGGCGCGGCCGGAAGGCGCTCCGTCGCAGCCAGGCGACGAGCCAGGTCTGCTGGGCGAGGTCGTCGGGGGTGGCCCCGCTGCGGCGGAAGGCGTAGGCGCGGCGCTCGAGGTAGCCGACCAGCGCCGGGTCCAGGCGCTCGTGGAGGGCGGACCAGGCGCCGAGGTCGCCGGCGGCCGCCCGTGCGAACAGCGTCTCGTCGGGGGGCGGCGGCCCGGGGACGGACGACATCGGGGCTCGGTCTCCGGGCGGCCTCGCGAGTGTAGCGGAGCCCCGAAGACGCGCGAGCACCCGCCCGCCGCCCGGTCGTGGGCCCGTTTCCCCGCGCCCAGCGCGTCGGTGCGCCCCAGCTCGGCGTCAGGATCGCAAGCTGACCCAGTCCCCGCCGCCCGCCGTACCCTCCGTCACGACGTCCGCGGAACGAGTCATGCCCCCGTCCAGCGCTGCCCCTCGCCCGTCGCCGTCCGCGGCCGCCCTGCTGCTGGCCCTGGCGGTCGCGGCGCTCCCTCAGCGGGGCGCCCGGGCGGAGGGCGCACCCGCGCCCCCGCCCCCCCACCGGCACGTGCTGCCCTACGGCCTGAGGGGCCGCGACGCGCCGGCCAGCGCCCGCGGCTGGGTCCTCGCGCGCCAGGGGCTGCGCTGGCTCGCCGGGCAGCAGCAGCCCGACGGGCGCTGGCGAGGCGAGGCCCCCTCGGGCTGGATGGACGTGGGCGTGAGCGGCCTGGCCCTGCTCGCCTTCCTCGGCGCCGGGCACGCCCCCGTCGCCGGCGACCCGTACCGCGCCGAGTTGGAGCGGGGCCTGGCCTTCCTGGTCGGGAGGATGGACGCCGACGGCTACCTGGGACGCAGCGCCGACGAGCGCTGGATCTACGCGCACGGCTTCGCCGCCGCGGCGTTGGTGGAGGCGGCGGCGATCACGGGCGACGCGGCGCTCGCGGGACGCGCGCAGCGCGCCCTGGCGGCGTCGGCCGTGGCGCGCAACCCCTTCTTCGCCTGGCGCTACGGCATGAAGCCCGGCGACAACGACACCTCCGTCACCGGCTGCCTGTGGTGGGGCTTCCAGGCGGCCGCCGAGGCGCAGCGGGCGACCCAGGCGCTGGGGCTCCCGGACCTCTTCGACCTCGAGGCGCTGCCCGAGGTGGAGCAGGGCGTGGAGGCCTGGCTCGACAAGATGACCGACCCCGACTACGGCCGCGTGGGCTACCTCGCCCGCGGGCGGGGCCCGGCCCGCCCCGAGGCCCTGGCCGACCGGTTCCCGGCAGAGGCCTCGGAGTCGATGACGGCCGTGGCGGTCTGGTTCGGGACGTCCACCGGACGGCTGAAGGCCACGCTGGACGTGTCCCAGCGCCTGGTGCTCGAGCTGAGACCGCAGTGGAGCACGGTCTACGGCACGATCGACTTCAGCTACTGGATGTGGGGCGCGATGGCGCTGGCGCGGACGAAGCCGCCCGCGAAGGCGCAGCCCTGGTACGACGCGCTGGAGAAGGCCCTGAGCGCGGGTGCGCAGGCCTCCGCCGGCGGGAGCTCCTGGCCCCCCGTGGACGCCTGGCTCCACCGCGCGGGCGCGGTCGCCGCGACC
>CAZPOZ010000124.1:0-7856 GCA_964588235.1 uncultured Planctomycetales bacterium | reverse complement strand
ACGACGACGCGCCTGCGGCCTGCGCGAGGAGGAGGAAGCGGCCTGAGCGCCCGGCACCAGCGCGCCGCACCCGCCTCGCGTCGCCGATCGTGGCTGCCATCGCGCTCACCGCAGCGCCTCCAGCGCGCGCTCGATGCGCTGCGCGGCGTGCGTGCGCGCGTACCAGCCCCCGGCGGCCAGCAGCGCCTCGTGGCTGCCCTGCTCGAGCACGCGCCCCTGGTCGAGCACCAGCACGTGCGTGGCGTGGCGCACCGTGCTCAGCCGGTGGGCGATGATCACCGTCGTGCGCCGGCGCAGCTCGCCCTCGAGGTGCCCCAGGATCGTCTCCTCCGTCTGCGTGTCCACGGCGGAGAGCGCGTCGTCCAGCAACAGCACCGGCGCGTCGGCGAGCAGCGCGCGCGCCAGCGCGGCGCGCTGCTTCTGCCCGCCCGAGAGGGTGACGCCGCGCTCGCCCACGCGCGTGGAGAGGCCCTCGGGGAAGGCCTCGAGGTCGGGCCCGAGGCCGGCGGCCCTCGCCGCCGCCGCCAGGCGCTCGGGCGGGGGCGCCGCGGAGAGGCCGTAGGCCAGGTTGCCCTCGAGCGTGTCGCTGAAGAGGAAGGCGTCCTGCGGCACGCTGGCCACCGCCGCCCGGAGCGCCGGCAGCGGCACGCGCGTCACGTCCACGCCGCCGAGCAGCACCGTGCCCGGCGGCGGCTCGTACAGCCGCGTCAGCAGGCGCAGCAGCGTGCTCTTGCCCGAGCCGACGGGCCCCACGATCGCCAGCGTGCCGCCCGCGGGCAGGGTCACGCTGACGCCCGAGAGCGCGGGCCCCCGCGCGCCCGGGTAGGCGAAGCTGAGGTCGCGGATCTCGATCGTGGGCACCAGCGGCACGGGCAGCGCCGCCGGCTCGCCCACCGTGAGCGGCTCCGGGGCCGTCGAGAGCACCTCGTCGATGCGCGCCGCGGCCGCGCCCGAGCGCTGGAACGCCGACACCACCCAGCCCACGCTGATCATCGGCCAGATGAGCATCGAGACCCAGGCCAGGAAGGCCGTCAGGTCGCCCACCGACAGGCGCCCCTGCATCACCAGGTGCCCGCCCCAGACCAGCACCACCGCCTCGGCCAGCCCGCCCAGCACGTAGAGCCCGGCGGTCATCCAGGCGCGCACCCGCGCCAGCGCCAGCGTCTCGCCCATCAGCGCCCGGTTGACCCCGCGGAAGGCCTCCACCTCGGTCTCCTCGGTGGCGTAGGCCCGCACGACCCGCGCGCCGGCGAACGACTCCTGCGCGCGGGCCGAGAGGTCGCCCGTGCGGTCCTGCACCGCGCGCGTGAGCTGGAAGATGCGCGGCGAGAGCAGCTTGACGAACACGAGGATGCCCAGCAGCGGTCCCAGCGTGGCCAGCATCAGCGGCAGGGACAGCCGCGCCATCAGCACCAGGGCCGTCGGGAAGGTGATGACCGTGCTGAGCACGTACATCAGGCCCGGGCCCAGGCTGAAGCGCACGGCTTCGACGTCGCTGGTCAGGCGCGAGAGCAGATCGCCCGTGCGCATGCGGTCGAACCAGGCGCAGGGCAGCCGCTCCAGGTGGTCGAACACGTCGCGCTTGACGTCCCGCTCCACGCGGCGGCTCGCCCCCACGAGCAGCCGCCGCATCGCCCACACGCAGGCCGCGCCGGCCAGCGTCACCCCGAGGAACACGTAGGCCTCGGCCATGGCGGCCGGGACCGCGCCCTCGCCCCCCTGCTGCAGCACGTTGAGCCCCCGGCGCAGCCGGTCGGGCGCGGCGGTCACCAGCAGGCGGCCGGCGACGAGGAAGCCCATCCCGCCCAGCAGCGGCCGGCGGTAGCGCAGGAAGTAGCCCCACAGGCGGCGGTACGGCGACGCGCTCAAGCGCCCGAGCCTACGGGCCTGCTGCATCGGGTCCGAAGCCGGCGCCACCCCTGGGCCGGCGCCCGCCCCACCCGGGGCGGCCCGCCTGCCGCCGGCCCGAGGCTCGCCGACCGAGCCCCAGGTCGGGCACATGCAGGTGCGTGGGCGCGGGCGCCCCGCAGCCCCCCCGGGAGCCCTCCTCGCAGCGTGCAGACTCGCACGGTGCGGGCCCATCGGGCAGCCCGTCTCGGGCCGACCTCGTGGAGCGTGCGCTACAACCCGTTTCCAGCAAAGGAGTTGGGGTGACGATCGTCGGCGACGTCGGCGGGCACAGCGGTTGCCATCCACGCCCCTGAGTTGCGGCGGCGTTTGCATCCCCGAAAACCCTAGTTTCCGCAGCCCCAAGCCCCAACCGCCGTGACTTGGGCAGGGGGAGGCGCCCGGCGTCTCCCCCTGCTCCGTTCGTTGCCCGGGGCTGCGCGCGGGGGCCCTCGCGTCGTTGGCCCGCCGCGGCTACCGCCAGCCGTTGGGCGCCTCGAGCGCTTCCTCGGTGGCGTCCACCGACCACGAGCCGGTGAGCACCAGCGAGGTGTCGGCGCCCTTGCCCGCCAGCAGCGGCACCATGAACTGCCCGTTCACCAGCTGGACGTCCGTGTCCACGGCGATGCGGTTGACGAGCTTCTCCGCCTCCTTCAGCTTGCGCACCTCGAGGGTGGCCTGCTTGCCGGCCGGGGTGAGGAAGCCGCGGAAGTCCTGGCTCATGTCGCACAGTGCGATGCGCCCGTGCCAGAGCATGAGCAGGTAGTCGCCCGCCGGCAGCGTGCCCTCCGTGGTGGGCGGGGCCTCCACGCGGCCGCGCTTCTTCTTCTCCTCCTTCTCGCGCTCCTTGCGCTCCTCCTCGTTGGCGGGCGGCGGCAGCACCACCGGGACCTGCACCTTCACGAAGGGCACGTCCGTGTGCAGGCCGCCCAGCAGCACGTGCGGGTGCTGCGTGGCGCTCTCGCTGAGCAGCCCGGCCTTCGTCTTGCACTTGGCCAGGTTGAGGGCGTCCTTCCCGCGTGCCTCCTCCAGCTCGACGTGGATCACGTGGCGCCGGGGCGCGAACAGGACCGACTTGGCGCGTCCGACCACCCAGACGCCGTCCTTGCCTTCGGGGCTGAAGTTCTCGGCCACCGCGCCGACGAGCCCCTCCTCGGCGATGTCCACCTTCTTGAGCCGGCCCCCGCGGTTGAGCCGCTCGATCACCAGCCCGGCCTGGTTGCGGCCCGGCTGCGGGTACCAGCCGGTGCGGAAGCCGACCCAGCCGTAGCGGTTCTGGGGGTACGGCGGGCCGTGGTTGAAGCCTTCGCCCACGAAGTTGCGGTACTGGTTGCGCAGGACGGCCCGCTCCAGGTCCACCGCCGTGCCGCCCTTGATCACCTTGACCACGTCGAACCACTCGCGCGGCAGCTTGGGATCGTCGCGCTGGCGCTCGTCGTAGGGCCGAAGCCACGAGGTCCACTCGGCCACGTTGCCCAGCATGTCGAGCGCGCCCACCCACGAGCGGCCCTTGCGCTGCGTGCCCACCGCCCAGGTCTCCGGCATGTGGGTCCGGGGGTTGACGTTCTTCGCCCCCCAGTTGAGCCACTGCTGGCTCATCTCCTTGCCCTTGGGCTCGTGCCACACCTTGCCCCAGGGGTAGGGCCAGCCCTCGGGGCCGGCGGCGGCGTACTCCCACTCCTCCTCGGAGAGCAGGTGCAGGCCCGCCCACTCGCAGAAGGCCTCGGCGTCCAGGCAGGAGACCCAGCGCACGGGGTGGTTGAGGAAGGCCGGGTCGGGGGACATCGAGGGCCAGTCGTCGGGGGGGCGGTGGTCCTTGACGAACTGCAGCGTGAGGCCCTTCTTCGGCAGCAGGGCGTTGCGGAAGCCCTGCGGCCAGGCGACGTCGGGCAGCGCCTTGGTCAGCGCGTCCTTGTTCGTCTCGGCCAGCTGGCGCCAGGCGACCTCGTCGTCGGCGGGCTTGGGGGTCTTCAGCAGGAAGCCCGCCACGTCCACCAGGGTGGCGTGGGTGCCGTCGCAGATGTAGAGGGTGACGAACTCCTTCAGGAACTCGTAGTACTGGGCGTTGGTGACCTCGGTGGCGCCCACCCAGTAGTCGGGCAGGGCGACCTTGTGCTGGGGACGCTCGAAGGCGAACAGCCGCTGGATGTCGGGCGAGCGCCCCTGCAGCAGCTGGGCGAGCACGTCGGGCTTGCTGCCGATGAGGGCCTCGCCCGCGGGCACGTAGCACATGCCGGGGGGGCCGGGGCGGGGGGCCGTGGGGGGCGGGGGGCGGTTGAGGTCGTCGTCGCCCTTGTTCGCCTCGGCCTCCTTGCGCTTGCGCTCCTCCTCCAGCTCGCGCATCTCCCGGGCCTCGCGCTCCTCCGGCGTCTCGCCCGGGGGGCCGGGCTTGGGCTCACCCGGCTTGGGCTCACCCGGCTTGGGTTCACCGGGCTTGGGCTCCTCGGGCTTGGGGTCCGCCGGCTTGGGATCGTCGGGCTTCGGGGGGGCCTCGGCCGGGGGCGGGTCGCCGCCCCCGGGCTTGGGCTCGTCGGCAGCCAGGGGCCTGAGCAGGAGGCCGAGCCCCATCAGGGCCAGGGCCAGCGGAAGCACGCGCAACGGTCGCATCGTGGGCTCCGGCGCGCGGGTCGGGGGGCGCGCCGAGGCAACCGTAGCACGAACCTCCCGGCCGACGGCCCGGGGGGCGCAGGCCGGCGGCCGTGCCGGCGGCCCCGCCGGAAGGCGGTGGGCCGGCCGCGAAGACCCCGTGGAGCGCGCGGGCGTTTCCCGGGTCCACCGGAGGGGGCGGCGCCGCGCCCGGGGGCTCCGGGCGGAGGCCCCGGCCCTGGGGGTTCAGAGCCCCATGCTGCACCACGGGTTGCGATCGAGCGCTTGCCTTGCGCGCGGGCGGGTGTACGTTGCTGCCGATCCCGGGGCGAGGCGCCTAGGCGCCGCTCCACGGGGTCGGGTGGGCTTGGTCGCCGCGGCCTGCGGCAGGCCGAGGGCCTGAGGTCGCACAGGTGGGTCGGGTCGGCGGTTCGGTCCGCGTCGCCAGCCCTTCGGGGCGGACGGGACGGAGGGTTCTCATGGGCAACTTCGAGAAGCTGTCGGTGCTGGTGATCGTGGTGATCATCGTGATGATCCTCGCGGTCGCGGTGGTCGAGTGGACGAGCGGCCCCTCCGAGGGCCAGGCCGGCGCCGAGGCCGTGGCCGAGGCCGGCGCAGGGGGCGCCTCGACGCCGCCCGCCGACGCCCGCCTGCTCGCGGGCCCGGCACCCGCCACCGACGAGCGCACCGGCGACAAGGGCGGCTCCAAGGGAGGCGGCAACACCTGGAGCGAGCTGATCAAGCAGCTCACCCCCAAGGCCGACCGGGGCCGGGGCCCCGAGGCGAAGGGCCCCGAGGCGAAGGGGCCCGAGGCGAAGGGCCCGGAGGCGGGGGCCGGCGAGGTCAAGCCGGGCGAGACGCCGCCGGGCGGGGCCAAGCCGGGCGCCCAGGACGTGGCCGAGACGACCCACGTCGTGGCTGCGGGCGAGACGCTGGGCGAGATCGCCAAGAAGTACTACGGGCGCTCGTCGCTGTGGACCACGATCCGCGACGCCAACCCCGGCGTGACGCCCGAGACGCTGCGCGTGAAGCAGACGCTGAAGATCCCCGCGATGAAGGGCGTGGCTCCCTCGGGGCCCACCCTGGCCGACCTGGGCCCTGCGGGCACGCGCCCGGTCCCCGGCAAGGAGTACACGGTCCGGGCCCACGACACCTGGGAGCGCATCTCCCAGGCCGCCTACAACACCTCGGCGCGCTGGCCGGAGATCTACCTGCGCAACATCAACCGCGTGCGCGACCAGAAGGACCTGCCCCCGGGCAAGGTGCTGCTGATCCCCCGCTGATCCGCGCTGACCCTGCCAGACTCCCTCGGGGCGTCCCGTCGGCGATGGCCGCGGGGCGCCCCGTTCGCGTTCCCGGGAGCCCCCTCCCTCGGGGCCGTGGATGCGCGGCGTAGCATGCGGGGGATGGACCTGCGCGCGCTCCAGTCGTCCGGCGGCCCTGGGGGAGCGCTCCTCCGCGGCGGCCTGCGCGTCCTGTCGTGGGGCTACGCGGGCGCCACGACCCTGTGGAGCGCCGGCTACCGCCTGGGCCTGCGGCGCGTGCGGCGCCTGCCCGTGCCCGTCGTCTCGGTGGGCAACCTGGCGGTGGGGGGGACCGGGAAGACGCCGTTCGTGGCGCTCCTGGTGGAGGCGTTGAGGGCACGCGGCAGGCGGCCGGGGGTGCTCAGCCGGGGCTACGGGCCCCGCACGTCCTCGGGCCTGTCCGACGAGGGCGCCGTGCTGGCGCACCGGCTGGGCGCGGACCTGCCCCAGGCCGAGGCCGGGGACCGGCACGCGGCCGGGCTGGCGCTGCTGGCGCGTCATCCCGAGGTGGACGTGCTGGTGCTCGACGACGGCTTCCAGCATCGGCGGCTCGCGCGCGACCTGGACGTCGTGCTGCTGGACGCGCTCGACCCGCTGGGCGCGGGCGCCCTCCTGCCGCGGGGGCTGCTGCGCGAGCCGCCGCGGGCGCTGGGGCGGGCGCACCTGATCGTGCTCACGCGGTCGGAGCGGGTGGAGGCCGCGGGGCTCGAGCGGGCGCGGCAGGCGGTGGCCCCGCACACGGCGGCGCCGGTGCTGACGGCGCGCACGGTGCCCTGCGCGCTGGTGACGGACGGGCGTCCGCTCGAGCCTCGTGCGCTCGACGGGGTGCCGGTGCTGGCGCTGTCGGGGCTGGGCGACCCGGCCGGCTTCGAGGACACCCTGGTGCGGCTGGGCGCGCGCCTCGTGGCCCGTCGTCGGCTGCCCGACCACGCCGGGCTCTCGGGCCCGGGCTGGGCCGAGGTCGAGGCGCAGGCACGCTCGGCGGGCGCCCGCTGGATCGTGCTGACCCGCAAGGACGCGGTCAAGGCGCCCGAGCCTCCGGCCGGCGCGCTCCCGCGCGCCGTGCTCGACGTGGCCCTCGAGCTCGACTCCGGGCGCGACTCGCTGGAGGCGGCGCTGGAACGCCTGCCGTCGCGCGCCCCGCTCCGCCCCGTGCGACCGTGAGGGCCCCGCCCGACAGCGGGTCCCGCGGCGAGAAACGGTACCTCCCGCTTCCCGCCCGTGCTGAGGGACCGCGGCTGGCGAGGTCGGCAGGCACTGCCCTCGGCCGCGGACCCGCGGAGCGACCCCGCCCCGCCCCCGTCCGGCTGAGGTCCTTCCCATGCGACGGCACATTGGATGCATCGGGCACGTGCTGCTGATCCTGACCTCGTCCAGCCTCGTCGGAGGCTGCGGCCTCCCCTCCTGCGACGAGGTCACCGCCGGGCCCCCTTTGGTCCCGGTAGCCGCCGAGGCCGCGTTCACGCTCCGACGCCCGCCGGGGGTCCCTGGGGGGGCGACCGTGGCCACGACCCACGGCCAGCTCCACGCGGGCGTCGATCCGGCCACGGGCGACGAGCTGCTGGCCTTCCTCGCGTTCCGCATCGACGCCGCCGCCTTCGTGACCGAGCAGGTGCTCGCCGAGCTGCAGGCGTTCCAGGAGCAGGTGGTGGGCCCGCTGCCCGCCGACTCGGTGCTCTTCGTCGAGCGGCTCGAGCACGAGGATTGGACCGGGTTCCTCGCGGGCCTCGTCTCCGCCGACGACCTGGTCTCCGCGCCGGCGCGTCCGCAGGGCACGGCCACCAGCGGTCCCTCGCTCGGCCCCCTCAGCGTCGAGCTCTACGACCCGACAACGGGCTACCGCGCGCAGCCCGGCGACGTCGTCTTCCTCCGGCTGCGGCTGGCGCCGTCCACGGGCCTGCCCACCTCCGGGCCGCCCACCGGCGTCGTCGTGCTCTCCCCACCGGCAGCCAGCTCGCCTCCGCTGCTGTTGGTCCACGAGCCCGACTCGACGAGCGACTTCTACCTCTGCCGCTGAAGGGGCCGTAGGGCGCGTCCTGTGCCGGCACGCACGAATTGTGGCCGACGGGCGGAGGCGGG
>CAZPOZ010000123.1:0-7864 GCA_964588235.1 uncultured Planctomycetales bacterium | reverse complement strand
GTCCACGAGCTGGGGCGCCACGACGGGCAGTGGGTCTACGCGATGGAGCTCGTCCGGGGCCGAACCCTGGCCTCGGTGCTCGAGTCGCTGCGGGCGACCCCGCCGGGGACGCCCTTCCCGCAGCACCCGGGCGAGCCGCCCGTGCCCGCGCCGTTCGCGAGCGTCGGCGGCTCCCCGGAGCCGGTCCCCGTGGCGGCTGAACGGGATCCGGCCTACTACCGCGCGCTCGCGCGCCTCTTCCAGGGCGTGGCCGAGGCGCTCGAGACGGCGCACGCCGCGGGGATCGTGCATCGCGACGTGAAGCCCTCGAACCTGATGCTCACCGAGGAGGGCCTGCTCAAGCTGCTGGACTTCGGCCTGGCACGGGACCTGGCCGAGGAGACCACGGTCACGCGGCTGGGCGGGGCGCTCGGCACCCTGGCCTACATGAGCCCGGAGCAGCTCGAGGGCCAGGGCGCCACGGTGGACGCGCGCAGCGACGTCTATGCGCTCGGCGCCACCCTGCACGAAGCGCTCACGCTGCGCACGCCCGCGGCTGGGGGCCCTCGAGCCGCGATCGAGGCGCGCGCGGGCGCCGCCCCGCGGGACGTGGAGCCGGCCGTGCCGCGGGACCTGGAGACGGTGGTGTTGCGCGCGCTGGAGCCCGACCCCCTGCGCCGGTACCCCTCGGCGGGCGCCCTGGCGCAGGACCTGGCCCGGTTCGCCGCCGGGGAGGAGGTCCTCGCGCGCCGGCCGAGCCGCCTGCGACGGGCGCTGCGCTGGGTGCGTCGCAACCCCCGGCGCACGCTGCTCACGCTCGGCGCCGCGGCGCTGGCGGCCGCCTCGGTCGGCGCGGCCTGGATCGCCGTCCACGAGCGCACGCGCCGCGCCGACCTCGAGTACGACGCGCTGCTGGTGCGGGCCGAGCGGGCGCTGGCGGGGGCGCTGGCCGCCGCCGCGGGCGCGCCCTTCGGCGCGCCCGTCGAGCCTTGGGCGCCGGAACGCCGGCCCCCGGTCGCGGCGGCGGCCGCCGCGCTCCCCGGCATGGAGGAGCTGCTCGCGCACGCCCTGCGCATCGACGCGAACCGCGCCGACGCCTGGTGGCTGCGGGCGCTCACGCCGGGCCGCCCCCTGGCGCAGCGCCTGAGCGACCTGCTCGAAGCAGCCCGGCGGGGGCCGCAGACCCCGCGGCTGGCGCTCGGCGTGGCCTACCTGCGCAACCAGGCGGGCGAGCTCGGGGCCCCCGAGCTGGCCGCGGCGCTGGCCCTGCCCCCCCCGGGAGCCGATGCCCTGGCGCTGCTGTTCCGCGCCGAGCTGTCGGCCGCGGCGGGACGCCCGGACGAGGCGGAAGCGCTCCTGGCCGAGACGATCGCGGCGAGCCAGCCGGGACGCCTGGCGCACCACCTGGCGCTGCGCGCCCGCTGCGCGCTGCGCCGGGGGCGCGCCGCCTACGACCTGGCCCTCGAGGACCTGATCGCCGTGCGCGCCGTCGGCGAGGACGGACCCGACGTGCGGGTCGGCCTCGTGAGGCTCTGGCAGCTCAAGGGCGATGCCGCGGCCGCGCAACGGCTGTTCGGCGAGGCCCTGGAGGAGGCGCGTCGCCGCCGGGACCCGGCCTGGTGGCGCCAGCTCCTGCGCGCCCTCAGGCGCGAGGGAACCGTCCTCCACCTGCGCGAGGCGGCGCACGCCGCGTTCGACGAGCTGCCGCAGGACGCCGTCGTGCTCGCCCTGGAGGCCGAGGCGCGTCAGGAGGAAGGCCGCGTCGAGGACGCCCGTCGCCTGGCGGACCAAGCCGTGTCGCTGGCGCCCGGGAGCGCGGAGGTGCTGGGCATCCGGGCGCTGCTGGAGAGCCACCGCGGCGAGCACGACGCCGCCGTCGCCGACCTGAGACGGGCCCTCGACCTGGAGCCGGCCTCCCACGCGCTGCGCGACCGTCTCGGCCGGGTGCTGCAGAACGCGGGGCGCATCGCCGAGTCGATCCCCGTCCTCGAGGAGGCCCACGCGTCCAACCGGAGGTGCCGGCACTGCCTGCAGCTGCTCGCGCACGCGCACGCCGACCTGGGGCACGCCCGCGAGGCGGAGGAGGCCTACACGGCGGCGCTGGCGCGCGAGC
Organism: uncultured Planctomycetales bacterium; assembly: GCA_964588235.1. Lineage (GTDB taxonomy): Bacteria > Planctomycetota > PLA2 > PLA2 > JAEUHO01 > CAZPOZ01. Next base: position 5,772 of record CAZPOZ010000123.1, on the reverse strand, counting down.
CCGGCAGCGCCGTGCTGCTCGCGGAGCGCGGCGCGCTGCGTTGGAACCTGCGGCGGGACGCGCCGGCGGCCCTGGCCGACCTGGAGGCGGCGTTGCGGCTGCGCCCGGCCTGGGGTTTCGCGCACTTCAACCGGGCGGTCGTCCTCAAGGAGACGGGCCGCGCCGCGGAGGCCGTGGAGGCCTTCCGGGCGGCCCGCGACGATGCGCCCGAGCGCGTGGAGCTCTGGACCTCGATCTCCGACGTCCTGCAGCGCCTGCGCCGCCTCCCGGAGGCCCTCGAGGCGGCGGAGGCCACCCTGGCCCGCTTCCCGGAGAGCGCCCGCGCCTTCCAGGGCCGATCCGAGGTCCACCTGGCCGCCGGGCGGACCGAGCAGGCGCTCGCCGACGCCCGGAGGTCGGTGGACCTGGCCCCCGACGACGGGGGTGCCCTCTACGTGCTGGCCCGGGCCGAGCAGCGGGCCGGCCGGCTCGAGGAGGCCCTGGCGCACGCGCGGCTCTCCGCGGAGAAGGCCGAGACCACCGCGGCGCGCAACCTGGAAGGCACGATCCTGGAGGACCTGGAGCGCTGGGCGGAGGCACAGACCGCCTTCGAGCGGTCGGTGGCCCTCGGGCGCTTCAACGCACAGGCGCTCAGGAACCTCGCGCGGATCCTGAGCCGCCGCAAGCTCCCCGACCAGGCGTTGGCACGCCTCGACGAGGCCCTGGCCACGCCGCTGACCTCGGAAGGCCGCGCCGAGACGCTCGCCGAGAAGGCGGGCCTGCTCGTCGCGTTGGGCCGGCGCGACGAGGCGCGCGCCGCCCACGACGCGGCGGTCCAAGCCCTGCCCACCCAGGCGCTGGCCTTCGTCAATCGCGGGGCCTTCCTGCACGACGTGGCCGGCGACCCGCGGGGGGCGGCCGCGGACTTCGAACGGGCCGTCGCCGTCGACGAGCGGAACGTGACGGCCTGGTGCAACCTCGCCGTGGCCCGGAACTCGCTGCGCGACGGGGCGGCAGCGGAGCGGGCCGCCCTGCGCGCGACGGCCCTGGACCCGCGGCACGCCAAGGCGCACGCGCAGCTGGCCCGCGCCCTGGAGATCCTCGGGCGGCCGGAGGAGGCGATCGCGGCGCACCGCAAGGCCCATGGCCTGGACGCGCGGCCGGGCTCGCTCCATGCGCTGCTCAGCTACCAGCTGTCCCTGGGTCGGGACGCAGACGCCCTGGCGGTGGCGGACGAGCTGCTCGCGCGCTGGCCGGACCACCGCTCGGCCGTCCACGACCGCACCTTGGCCCTGGAGAACCTGGGGCGCCTGGACGAGGCGCTGGACGGCCTCGCCCGGGCCAGCGCCCTGGCCCCGGGTTGGGCCCTGCCCTGGTACACGCGCGCGCGGATCCACGAGCGCCGGGGAGAGGCGGAGCTGATGCTCGGGGCCTACCGCAAGGCGGTCGAGCTCGCGCCGCGCTGGACCTGGCCCCTGAACGACCTGGGTTGGGCGCTGATGGAGCGCGACCGCCTGGAGGAGGCGGAGGCCCTGTTCCTCCAGGCCCTGGAGATCGACCCGTCCTACCTGCTGCCCTGCCTGAACCTGGGCTGCATCGCGCTGCGGCGCGAACGGCCCGAGGACGCCCTGCGTTGGGTGGCGCGCGCGCAGGCGCTGGCCCCCGAGGACGTCTCCGTGCGGCGGCTGGCTGCGGACGTGGACTGGCACCTGGGTCGGCTCACGGAAGCGACGGCGGCCTTCGAGGGCCTGCGCGGCGTCGGAGGGCAGGTGGCCGATCAGGCGCTGGGCTCGCTGATCGACCTGGCCTCGGAGCAGCGCGCGTACGGCCGGATGCTGGCGCTCGCGCAGGAGGCCCGCGCTGCGCGGCCGGCGGAGCCCCGCGCGGCCCGCTGGCAGGTGGTCGCGCTGCGCGCGCTCGCGCGGGCCGACGAGGCCCGCGCCGTGGCCGTGGCTGCGCTGGCCGGCCCCGCGGGCTCGCGGCCGACCCCCGAGGGCCCGGGCGCGGCCCTGGACCTGGCCTACCTCAGGGCCGCCGCGGGGCAGGCGGAGGAGGCGCGCGCGCTGCTGGCCACGCTCCCGGTCGCGCCCCGGCCGGGCCACCGCTGGGCCGCGGCCGTGGTCACGGCCGTCCTCGGGGACCGGGAGGGCGTCCGCCGCTGGCTCGAGTCGTACCTCACGGGCGGCGGAGCGCGCTTCCCCCCCGGCTCGGCGTTGGATCCGGACCTCCTGCCGCTGGCGGACGACCCGCTCCTCGGCCCCCTGCTCGCCCGCGCCCGGCGCTGACCGGCCCCGCCCTGGCGCTCCCCGGGCAGCGACGACCCTACGGGCCGTCGCGCTCCGCCCCCCCGTCCCCGGCGAGCGGGACCAGCCGTGCGCCCAGCGCCTCCACCACGGCCTGCGCCGTCGCCTCCAGGCCCTCGCGCGTGCGCGCCCCCACGTTGACCACCGCGTAGCGCAGGCCCTGCCCCTCGCCGGCGCGGTCGACGCCGACGAGGCGCTCGCCCTCGCGGCACTCCCACCAGACCAGCGTGCCGGGGAAGGCGCGCTCGACCTCGAGCACCCGCGCCGCCGAGGGCGCGCGCTCGACGCCCACCGGCTCGAAGGTGCGCAGGGGCACGCTGGCGGCGAACGGGAACGCGCCCCGGCCCCCCGCGGCCGGCAGCTCGAGCCCGAGCGCCAGGCGCAGGGCGCGCTCGTGCCCGCTCACCCCCGTGAGCTTGGCCCACAGGTCGCTGAACTGGCCCGCCAGGCGCGGGTTCAGCTCGACCACGTGGAGCGCGCCGTCGGGGGCCACGATCGCTTCGAGGTTCCAACAGGCGTCGTCGAGGCCCGAGCCGGCGACGACCCGCGCGGCCAACGCGCACAGGCGCTCCTGGACGGGCGCGGGCAGCGCGCTGGGCGCCTCGAAGCGCGCGAAGGCGTGCGTGCCGGGGTGCAGCAGCGAGTCCACCACGCCCAGCACGCCGACCCGCCCCCCCTGGATCCAGCCCTCCACCGTCACCTGGAGGCCTGCCAGCAGGCCCTCCGCGACGAAACAGCGTGGATCGGGCGCCCCGGGCGACAGCCGCGCCTGGAGGGCGCGCTGGATGCGCACCGTCGTGCGGCCGTGCTCGTGGACGTCGGGGTGCGCGAGGAACGCGTGGAGCGCGGCCAGCCCCGGCACGGGCCGGGCCAGGACCGAGAAGGCGCCGCGCACCGGCTTGACGAAGCAGGGGAAGGCAAGGCCCTCCGGGCCCGCGGGGGGCTCGAGGGGGTCGAGCAACCGCGTCCAGGGCGTGGCCTCCGGCGCCACGGCGCGCTGCCGCGCGCGGGCGAGCCACTTGTGCCCCGCCTCCAGGACGGCCTGCGGCTCCGGCCCCGGACGGCCCAGCCGCTCCGCCAGCAGGGCCGCCGCCGCGGCCCCGGGGTAGTCGCTGCTGCTGGTCGCCCCGCCCAGCGTGGCCCCGTGCCCGCGGACGGCGCGCTCCACGAGGTCGAAGACGTCGAGGTCGGCCGGCACGTCCTCGTCGGCCGGGCCCAGCAGCAGAGGCTCGGCCCAGCCGGCCCAGCCGTCGCGCGCGGCCTCGAGCTGGCGCGCGTCCCAGGCGGTGGGGCAGAGCAGGGCGACCCGGCGCGGCACGCCCCGGAGGGTACCCGGCGCGCGCGACGCGCCGCCCGATCAGTGCTTCGACGGCGCGTTGTCGCGGTAGGCCTTGTGGCAGTCCACGCAGGAGGCCTCGATGCGCGCGTAGGCGGCCTCGGCCTTGGCGGCGTCCACCGGGGTCGCCGCCAGCGCCGCCTCCAGCTCCCAGGCGGCCTTCTCGCCGTCGGCCAGCCAGGCGCGGAAGTCGGGCTTGGCCTGCTGGCACTCCTCGCGCCGGGCCAGCTCGCGCAGGTACTGGGCGAAGATCGTGGCCTCGTGCTTGGGCGTGACGTCGGGGTGCTCGGGAGGCGCCTTCCAACCGGCCTTCCGCACGTCGCCCAGGCGGACGAAGCCGGCGTCCACCTCGACCATGGCCTGCTGGAAGGCCGGGACGGGCGAGACCTCGGGGAGCTCCTCGGGCGCCGCAGCCAGCTCCTCGGGCGTGGGCCTGACGAACGCCCCGGCCAGCGCGTAGAGGCCCTCGTACTTCGAGGCGGTGCCAGCCCGCTTGAGCTCCGCCACCACCTGCTCGGCCGTCCAGCCCTCCACGCCCATCAGGCCCACGGCGCACGCGGCCGGGCCGCGGTGCTTGCCGTGGTGACAGTGGACGTAGAACGGCCCCTCGAGCGTGCGGAAGGCCTTGTAGAGCAGCACCTCCTTCTCGCGCGAGAGGCCGTTGTAGCCCATGGGCACGTGCACGTAGCGCAGGCCGTGCTTGCGGGCCGCCTCGACGTCGGGACGGGCGCCGTCCACGCTGACCACCACGCGGATCCCGCGCTTGGCCAGCTCGGCGAAGTCGCTCTCCGTCTCGGGCTGCGAGCCGCGCCAGAAGCGCGGCGTGATCGCATGGACGTTGTGCATGTGGCCGACGTCGATGCCGCCCTGCTGCTGGGCGGGTGCGGGCTGGCCCGGCGCGGGCGGAGCGGGCTTGGGATCCTCGGCCCGGGCCCAGCCGACGAAGGCCGCCGGGGCCGCGGCCCACAGGGCGAGCAGGGAGAGCAGGCGTACGACGGTCCGGTGGAAGCGCATGCGTCGCTCCACGCAACGCGCGGGCCAAGGCGCGGCGGTCGCGGCGACCGGGAAGTCCAGCCCCGCCGAAGGGGGTGCGTCTCGTCAGCGGCACAGGCGGAGGCCCCGGGGCGCCACGGCTGCGCCGGGCGCGTAACGGTCTCAGGGCGGCGCCGCGCCCCCCCCACCCTCGGGGAGGACGCCCCCGAGGAGCAGAGCCGCCACGAGGGCGGCGAGCGCCAGGCGGTACCAGCCGAAGGGGGTCAGGCTGCGGGTGGTCACCCAGCGGGTCAGCGCCCGGACCGCCACGACGGCCGACAGCCAGGCGCAGCCCAGCCCCAGCAGGAGCGCCCCCAAGCCGACCTCGCCGAGCAGCGCCCCTCCCTGGGCCAGGGCCTTGTAGCCGGCCGCGGCCCCCAGGGTCAGCACCCCCAGCAGGAACGAGAACTCGACGGCCGCCGGCAGGCTCAGGCCCACGAGCAGGCCCCCCAGCAGGGCCGCCAGGCTGCGGCTGACGCCCGGCCAGAGCGCCAGGCACTGCACGCAGCCGATCACCAGCGCCTGGCGGGCGCCGAGCCCCGCGAGCGGGGCTCCCGCGCCGGCGGGCGCACCGGCGCGCAGCCTCGCCCCCGTGCCCACCAGCAGCGCCCCCCCGGCCGCCCAGGCGGCCACGACGGGCCAGAGGCCGAACAGGTGCCGCTCGATGACCTCCTCGAGCAGCAGCCCGAGGAGCGCCGCCGGCAGGAACGCCAGCAGCAGCCTCGCGGCCAGGCGCGCGCCCTCCGGGTCGCGCCCGAGCAGGCCCCGGGCGGCCGAGGCGACCCGGTCGCGGTAGAGCCCCAGCACGGCCAGGATGGCCCCCGCCTGGATCACGACCGTGAACGCGTGGAGCGCCGGCGTCGGCGGGAGCCGCAAGGCCCGTTCCGCCAGCAGCAGGTGCCCGGTGCTGCTGACCGGCAGGAACTCCGTCAGCCCCTCGACGACGCCGAGCACGAGCGCCTCGAGCGAGCCGAGGCCCTCGCCGCCCCGCACGCCGGGCCTCAGCGCCCGCCGTCCGCCAGCGCCAGGAGGCGCGGGCGCAGGGCGTTGAGCGCAGCCGCGCGCCGCTCCGGGTCGGCCGCGGGCTCGAAGGGGAGGCGCTCGCCGAGCAGGGCCTCGGCC
>CAZPOZ010000122.1:0-7875 GCA_964588235.1 uncultured Planctomycetales bacterium | reverse complement strand
CGTCCTCGGGGATGCCCGCCTCGACCTTGCCCACGAGGTCGGAGCCGACGTCGGCGGCCTTCGTGTAGATGCCCCCGCCCACGCGGGCGAAGAGCGCCACCGACGACGCGCCCATCGAGAAGCCCGCCAGCACGGTGGCGGCCTTGGCCAGGTCGTTCTCGATCCCGGTGAAGACGTAGTAGAGCCCGGTGAAGCCCAGGATGCCCACGCTCATCACGAGCATGCCCATGACGATGCCGCCGGGGAAGGCGACGCGCAGGGCCTCGTTGAACGAGCGCGTGGCGGCCGCGGTCGTGCGCGCGTTGGCGGCGGTGGCGATGAACATGCCTCCGAAGCCGCACAGCGACGAGCACAGGCCGCCGATCAGGAAGGCGACGGCGGTCTTGGGCCCCAGGCCCGCGACGGGGCCGCTGAGGAAGGCGGCCAGCAGGGCGGCCACGACCACGACGAAGATCGCGAGGACCCGGTACTGGCGCCGCAGGAAGGCCATCGCGCCCTCGCGGATGTGGCCCTGGATGGCGCGCATGGCCTCGTTGCCGGGGTCCTTGGACAGCACGCTGCGGGCCATCACGAAGGCGAAGACGAGGCCGGCGCCGCCCGCGGCGAGCGCCCACAGACCCTGGGCCGGAACCTGCATGGCAACCCTCCTGCCCTGCGCGCCGGGCGGCCCGGCCACGGGCCGTCCGGCCCAGGTCCGCAGGGGAAGGGGCGGAGGATACCGACGGAGGCCCCGGCGCCGTAGGTTGCGCCGGGGCGCGGGCCGGAGCGGCGGGGGCCGGGCCGGGCTCCCGGGCCCCCGGCGGCGCCCCCCCAGGGGGGGCGCCAGGGGGCGCAGGTCCGCGGACGGCGGCGCCGGCAGTCCTTCGAGCGTCCGGCTCACCCGAGCCCCATCCCCGGAGGTCCCGCATGCGCTCCCTGCCGCCCCGACTGCGCTCCGCGTCCGGCTCCTTGCTCGTGCTGCTCTTGACCGGTGGCTGCTTCGGCCCGGAGGTCGGCGTGATCACCGACGACCCGCGCCTGTCGATCCGCAGCCTGACGGTCTCCAACGGCCGCCCGGCTCCCCAGGAGACCGTCACCCTGACCTGGTCGCTCGAGAACGAGTCGCTGCTGCGGCGGATGCGCGTCTCGGTGATCGCGCCCTTCCTGTTCGGCGAATGCGCTCAGGCCCAGGAGGCCGGGCCGGGGCCGGACCCGGCCGCGTTCACCCTGGACGACCGCTCGATCACCCTGACCTTCAACAGTGCTTGCACGCTGGAGCTGCTGGTGGAAGACGCGCAGGGGCGGGCCGATCAGGCGGCCTTCGACCTCCTGCCAGCGGGCGACACCTTCCTGCGGACCGAGATCCTCGCGCGCACCTCGGACGACTACCCCGACACCGCCGGCCCCCGCAAGCGGATCGAGTTCCAGCAGTTCGTGGCCTTCTTCGACCCCCCCAACCGGGAGAACGGCGTGATCGACGCGCTCCCCGAGGCGCTGCTGCCCCGGGCCGAGCCGTTCCGGGCCTACTCGACGCTCTTCTCGGAGGCCTTGGGCTTCGGTCCCACCGCCGGGCGGGGCTACGTCGGGGACTGCGCGGACCTCACCGCTCCGCTGGCCAACGCCTACGTCTTCGGCCAGACCCTGCTCTACACGGGGGGCGAGTTCCCCGTGGAGGACGAGAAGCAGGGCGGGCGGCTCCCGGGACGCCACGGATCGATCAAGTACACGAGCGTGTTCCTGGCCCTGCCCCTGCGCGTGACCTTCGGCGGGAAGGGCGTGCTGCTCTACGACGTCGCGTTCGGCAACGTGGCGCAGGGCTTCGTGGTCAGCCTGGCCTGCGGCTTCACGGAGACGGGGCTGCAGACCCTGGACCCCGGCCCCGGCGTGACGTTCACCGGCGACGGCTTCTCCACGGGCAGCATCCAGGGGCGCATCGCCGAGGCGCTGCCCGGCCAGCTGGCGGACCTCCGGGACGGCCTGCACCGGGACCTGTACGTCCAGCTGGCGAACATCGAGTTCGCCATGCCCTTCGAGCGCGACGAGCAGCTCGGCTCCCGGCTGCACCTCACCGGCTGTCAGGCCCCCTGAGGCCCGGCTCTGCGCCCGAGGGGGTCCGCCGCAGCCGCCCGAGCAGCTCGGCCCGGCGGCGCTGGTAGCCCGCCTCCAGGGCCCGCGCCTGACGCTGGGCGCGGGCCCCGCGGCCCAGGGTGTAGAGCGCCAGCACGAGGAACAGGCCGCCGAAGGCCACGAAGAAGGCGGGCGCCCCCATCTGGACGGCCATGCCGATCCAGCCGCCGATGAAGACCACGACGAGCGCGCCCATCAGCACGAAGGGCACCAGCGAGCCGCCCCCCGTGGCCCCCGCCCGCCCGCGCCCCGGCTCGCTGCGGACGGCCACCTCGTGCTCGCCGGCCAGGCGCTCGAGCTCGCGCTCCAGGCGCAGCGCCTCGACGTCGCCGGCCAGGGCCTGGGTGCTGACGGCCAGGCGCTCGAGCACGGCCGCGGTGGCCGCCCCGCCCTCGCGCCGCACCTCCAGCCGCGCGCCGCAGAAGGTGCAGGTGAGGAAGCGTACGTCGCCCGCGACGGCGAGCCCGGCGCCGCAGGAGCCGCAGGACAGGTCCAGGGTCTCGGGCATCGCCACCTCCGCGGCGCGGGCCGGGCTCGGGCCGCGGCCGGGCCGGCTCAGGCGAAGAACGGCATCAGGCGAAGAACAGCAGCGTCACGCCCACGAAGATCGGCACCAGGATGCCCACGCTCCAGAGCATGTAGCCGAAGAACGAGGGCATGCGCACGCCCGACTCCTCGGCGATGGCCTTCACCATGAAGTTGGGGCCGTTGCCGATGTAGGTGTTGGCCCCCATGAAGACCGCGCCGCAGGAGATCGCCTTGAGCAGCATCTCGCCCAGCGGGGTCTGGATCAGCGCCACCAGGCTCTCCGTGCCCTCGATGCCCAGCGTGCCCTTGGCCAGCGAGGCGAACACCAGGTACGTCGGGGCGTTGTCGAGGAAGGAGGAGAGCAGGCCCGTGGCCCAGAAGAACTGCCAGGGGGAGTGGATCGAGATCGTGCCGTCCTTGCCCCAGCCCTCCAGCAGGTGCAGCGCCGGCACCATCGTGACGAAGATGCCCAGGAAGAGCACCGCCACCTCGATGATCGGCCCGTAGCCGAAGCGGTTGGCCTCGCGGATGCCCGCGGGCGTGGTCCGCAGCGAGGCGAGCGCGAAGCCGAGCATCCCGGCGGCCTGGACGCCGGCCTTCACCGGGTCGCTCAGGTCCTTGCCCAGGGTGCCCACCGCGAGGATCACGCCGATCACCCCCAGCAGGTAGAGCAGGTTCACGCGCCCCTCCAGGCGCAGGGGCTCCTTCACCTGCTGCACCTCCTCCAGCTGCGGCCCGGGGCGTTCGCGCTCCTCGCGGTTGAACACGGCCTGGTCCCAGAGGTTGAACAGCAGGAGCAGCACGCCGCAGACCAGGGCCCACTCGCCCGTCAGCCCGAAGGTCCACGCGAAGGGCACGCCCTTCAAGAACCCCAGGAACAGCGGCGGGTCGCCCAGGGGCGTGAGCATGCCGCCGGCGTTGCTGACGATGAAGATGAAGAAGACCACCAGGTGGGTCTTCCGCAGCCGGCGCTCGTTGGCCCGCAGCAGGGGCCGGATCAGCAGCATCGAGGCCCCGGTGGTGCCGATGAACGAGGCCAGCAGGGCGCCCACGCCCAGGAAGGCGGTGTTGACGATCGGCGTGCCGGCCATCGAGCCGCGCAGGTAGATGCCCCCGGTGATGACGAACAGGCTGCCGAGCAGGGCCAGGAAGGCCAGGTACTCGATCAGGCTGTGCGACAGCCAGTGCAGGCCCTCCGGGTGCCCGACGGCGAGCCAGCCGGCCACCGGCAGGGCCAGCAGCACGGCCACGAGCCCCTTGTTGCGGTTGCTCTCCCAGAAGTGGTGGGCGGCCAGCGGCAGCACCGCGATGGAGAGCAGCAGCAGCACGAAGGGCAGGACGGCCAGGACGGGCACGGCGGCGTGCTCGGCGGCGATCGGCAGGGGCATCGGCGGCTCCGCGCACGGGGAGCGCGGGAGGATACCCAGCCCCCCGACGGCGCAACAGGCCCGGGGGTGCGACCGGGGGCGGCGCCGGCCCCCCGGGCTCGGTACGCTGCCCCGATGCGCATCCTCCCCGGCCCCGCGTCCCGCCCCGCCCCCCTGCTCGCCGCGCTGCTGGCCTTCGCGGGCATGCTGCTCGCGTCCGCCCGGGCGGAGGAGCCCGCGCCCGCCGCGCCCCCGCGCGTGCTGGAGCACGACCTCACCGTGCGGCTCCTGCCGCAGCAGCACGCCCTGGTGGCCGAGGACCGCCTGACGGTGGACGGCGGGACCGCCGGCGGCGAGCTGGTGCTGACCCTCGCCCCGACCCTGGGCCTCACCCGGCCCGTCGAGGTGGCCGGGAAGCCCGACCCCACCCCGGCGCGCGTGGACGAGCGCATCACCGGGCTGGTCGTCCCCCCGGGCCGGTCGACCGTGGTCCTGCGCTACGCCGGCGTGCTCTTCGACGCCGTGCAGAAGGCCGGCGACCTCACCTGGGTGGCCGGCGACGGCACGCGCGGCCTGATCAGCGAGAAGGGCGTCTACCTGGCGGGCTCCTCGGCGTGGGTCCCGCGGGGCGAAGGCGAGGTGCTCGCGCGCTACGCGGTGAAGGCCTACGTGCCCGAGCCGTTCCACGTGGTCACCCAGGGGACGGTGCCGCGGCGCGGCACGCTCGTGAGCGCCGGCGACGCGGAGGCGGGCGACGGCCCGACGCCGCAGGCGGCGCCCCCCGGGCACCGGGGCCCGACGACCACGTGGAGCACGCTCGAGGCCCAGCCCACGCTGCCCACCGACAGCCTGACCCTGGTGGCCGGCCCCTACCACACGCAGAGCCGCGTCGTGGAGGGCGTCACGATCGCCACCTGGTTCTACGAGGCCGAGGCGCGCGACGCGCCCCTGTGGCTCGACGCCATGGGCGAGGTGGTCAAGCGCTACGCGCGCCTGCTGGGGCCCTACCCGCACCCGAAGTTCGACATCGTGACGAACTTCTTCCAGACCGGCTACGGGATGCCCTCCTTCACCCTGCTGGGCGACGAGGTGCTGCGCTACGTGACGATGGGCGCCAAGCGTCCGGGCGGGAAGATCCCGCCGGGCTACCTCGACCACGAGTACGTGCACGGCTGGTACGGCAACGGGCTGTTCGTGGACTACGCCCGCGGCAACTGGTGCGAGGGGCTCACCACCTACTGCTCGAACTACTGGGCCAAGGAGCTCGAGAGCGCCGCGGAGGCCCTCGCCCACCGGCGCGGCGTCCTGGAGCGCTTCTCGCTGCGCGTGAAGGGGGCCAAGGACCAGCCCGTGCGGCGCTTCGTGCAGAAGACCGAGGACACCGACAACGACATCGGCTACGGCAAGGCGAGCCTCATCTTCCACCTCGCCCGTCGCGCGCTGGGCGACAAGCCCTTCTGGAAGGCGCTCAAGGATCTGACGCAGGCGCGGGTGGGCACCGTGGTCTCCTGGGACGATTGGCTCGACGCCTTCGACGCCGCCGCAGGCCGGCCCGTGAGCGCGACGCTGCGTCCCTACCTGGAGCGGCCGGGCCTGCCCGGGCTCGCGGGGGTGAGGGCTCTGGTCGGGCCCGCGGCCGACGGCCGCCACCGCGTGACCCTCGTGGCCGAGCAGACGCCGGCCTCCGACGGCGGCGGCCCCTGGCCGCTCACCCTGGAGGTGGCGCTGGAAGGCGTGGTGGGCCCCGAGAAGGCGCTGACGCTGGACCTCTCCCTGGGCCGGGCCGAGCAGGTCGTGGAGGTCGCCACGCCCCCGCGGCGGGTGGTGTTCGACGGCGGCTACCACGCGCTGCGGCGCATCGCCGAAGCCGACCTGCCCCCCTGCCTCGAGCGCACCTTCGCGGCGGCCGGGGCCGACGCCGCCGAGGTCGTCGTGCTGGCCGGCGGCGCCGAGCAGCACTTCCGGCCGCTGGCCGAGCAGATCGCGGCCACGAAGGGCTTCCGGGTGGAGGGTCCGGGCTTCGACCTCGCCGCCCACCGGGGCCCGGCCCTGGTGCTCGGCCTGGCGCCCGCGGGCCAGCGCACGCTGACCGTGGGCGGCACCTCCTACGACGACCCGAAGGCCGCCGCCCTGGTGAGCACGGTGGAGGGCGGCCGCGCGCGCTCCGTGTTCACCGCGCTCTCGGAGGAGGCCGCCGCCCGCGCCGGGCGCCTGCCCTTCTACGCCTGGGATCCCTGGGTGGTGTTCGTGGGCGGGCGTCCCGTGGCGCGCGCCCCGCGCACCGACGAGGCGCCGGGCACGGTGGTCGTGCTCGACGCGGGCCCCGGCGACGCCGCCGGGCGGGTGAAGGCCGACCTCGAGCAGCTGTGCGCGCCCGCCTTCGAGGGCCGCCGGCCCGGCAGCAAGGGCCACGCCCTGTGCCGCGAGTGGCTCGGCGAGCGCCTGAAGGCCTGGGCCGGCGGCGACCCCGGGCGCACGACGCTGGTCTCGCGCTTCGAGATCGGGCAGCTGGAGCGCCGCTCGCCGCGCAGCCTCTCGATCGTGCCCGACGAGGGCGGAGCGACGGTGCTCGAGGACGCCTTCCGTCCCTTCTCCTTCTGCCCGCCGCGGGACCCCGAGCTGCAGCCGCCGCAGTCGTGCGAGGTGGTGCCCTGGAGCGGCACGGACCCCCTGGCCCTGGCGCAGGACGCCAACGGCCGCTCCTCGGGCATCGTCGCCTACGTGCTCACGGCGGAGGCCGAGGCGGCCCTGGCGCCGTTCCTGGACGTGGTGGGCGACCTCACTCCGACGGCCGCCCGGGAGCTCGAGAAGCCCGGCCGCGACGGCAAGCCGCGCCCGCGGCCGCCGCTCGGCCCGTGGATCGCGGGGCGTCGGGCCCGGCTAGCGCCCGGCCTGGCCCCGGTGGACCGCACCGTGATCGCCGTGGGCGCGGCCGGCGGCGAGCGCCTCGCGCAGGCGCTCGAAGCCGAGTCCCGCGTGCAGCTGGCGGTGGACTTCGCGCCGCCGGTCGAGGGCGCGACGCTCGTGGCCTCCAGCGTGCCGCTGGCGCCGGCCGGCCGCGGTCCGGCGGCCCCGCGGCCGCCCGTGGTCGTGCTCATGGCGCACTACGACTCGTTCGGGCTGCAGGACGGCGCCCTGTGGGTCGGCGCCGACGACAACGCCAGCGGCGTCTCCTGCCTGCTGGAGGTGCTGCGCTCGCTCCCGGCCGCGGAGCTGGCGCCGGCTGCCGGCCTGCCGGGGGTCGTGGTGGTGCTCACCGACGGCGAGGAGTGGGGCCTGCGGGGGGCGGCCGAGGCCGTGGAGGACCTGCGCGGGCTGGCCGACGTGCGCGCCGTCGTGAACGTGGACGCCGTGGGCCGGTCGTCGAGCCGCCCCACGCACGTGATCGGGCTCTCGCGCCACCCGGCGCTGGGCGCGCTGGTGAAGGCGGCGCTCGAGCAGGAGGGCGTGGCCCTGGGCAAGGACATCGACGCCTTCGCCTACGACCACGGCAGCGACCACTGGCCCTTCCACCTCGAGGGCATCCCCGCGGTCACGCTCTGGGCCACGGACTACGCGGTGATGAACGCCGCTGGCGACACGCCCGAGAAGGTCGAGCCCGCGGGCGTGGCGCGCCTGGCCGCGAGCCTCGTGCGGCTGCTGCGCGAGCAGCGCCGCGCCCTGGGCGCACTCGAGCCCGCCCGCTGAGGCGCCTCGCGACGCGCGGGCTCCACGGGGTCGGCGCGGCGGGCTTGGCCTCGGCCGCGCCGCCCGCCTACGATGCGCCGATGCGCTGCGCCTCCGCCCCCTGGCCGGCCCCGGCGCGCCGGCCGGGCCCTCGGCGCCGGGCGCTGGCCGGCCTCGTCGCGGGCATGCTGGCGCTGGGGGCGGGCGG
>CAZPOZ010000121.1:0-7890 GCA_964588235.1 uncultured Planctomycetales bacterium | reverse complement strand
AGTACTCCTTCACGCGCTTCTCGATGCGGTAGGAGACCATCACGCCCGTGAAGATCGTGATCGCCGTGAGCAGGACCATGGCCATGGCCATGCCGTCCACGCCCAGCGCCAGCGACAGGCCCAGCGAGGGCACCCACTCGTAGCGCACCACGTGCTTGTAGACGTGCGAGCCCACGGCGGCGCCGCCGGGCGCCGACTCGAAGCCCAGGAACAGCGCGATGGCCGTGACGAGGGCGATCGCCGTGGCCCCGGTGGCGATCGCGCGCACGGCCCGGGCGTTGCCGTCGCGCACGAAGAAGAGCAGCAGCGTGGCCACCGCCGGGCAGAGCAGGATGAGCAGGAGCGGGTTCACCGGGCCTCCGGGGTCAGCGCAGGGCCGCGTACAGGGCCGTGGCCACGACGAGCACGGCGCCCAGGACGAAGGAGGCCACGTAGCCCGAGAGCCGGCCCGTCTGCACGCGCCGGAGACGGTCGCCGGCCACGCGCGCGAGGCGGGCCGTGCCGTTGAAGGCCAGCTGGATCACGATCCAGCGCTCGAAGAGCCAGCACAGCCGCGCCACCCCCTGCTGCACGGTGCGCACGAGCCAGAGGTAGAAGCGGTCCACGTACCACAGGTTGGCCCAGGTGGTCCAGAGGCCGCCCAGGCGCGCGGGCAGGGGGTCGGTGCCGGGCGCGGCCCGGCCGTAGGTGCGCCAGGCCAGGAGCAGGCCCAGCCCGGCCGCGCCCAGCGAGATCAGCGCCACGGAGAGGTGCAGCTCGGCCGGGCCGCCGACGTGCCAGGCGTGCAGGAAGCGCTCCAGCACGTTGCCCGTGTAGCCCGCGGGCAGGGGCTGGCCGAAGGCGGGCCCGAAGGCCGGCAGGCCGATCAGGCCGACGAGCACGCTGGCCACGGCCAGCACCACGAGCGGCAGCGTCATCACGCGCGGGCTCTCGTGGGGGTGCGCGTGGCCGCGGTAGGCGCCGAAGAAGGTCAGGATCGTGGCCCGGCCCATGTAGAAGGCCGTCATCCCGGCCACGACCGTGCCCACGAGCCACAGGAACCCGTGGCCGGCCACGCCGTTGGCGTGGGCCACCGACCCGAGGATCTCGTCCTTCGACCAGAACCCGGCGAAGGGGATGATGCCGCACAGGGCCAGCGTGCCCACGAGCCAGGTGCGCCAGGTGGTGGGCATCTTCGAGCGCAGCCCGCCCATGGCGAACATGTCCTGCTCGTGGTGGCAGGCGTGGATCACGCTGCCGGCGCCGAGGAACAGCAGGGCCTTGAAGAAGGCGTGCGTCGTCAGGTGGAACATGGCCGCCGTGTAGGCGCCGGCGCCCAGCGCCATGGTCATGTAGCCCAGCTGGGAGAGCGTCGAGTAGGCCAGCACCTTCTTGACGTCGCGCTGCGTGATGGCCATCGAGGCGGCGATGAAGGCCGTGATCGCCCCGAGCCAGGCGACCAGCGTGGGAGCCCAGGCGGCCCCCTCGAAGACGCGGAAGGCGCGGATGACCATGTAGATGCCCGCGGCCACCATCGTGGCGGCGTGCATCAGGGCCGACACGGGGGTCGGGCCCTCCATCGCGTCGGGCAGCCAGACGTGCAGGGGGACCTGCGCGCTCTTGCCCATCGCGCCCATGAACACCAGGGCCGCGGCCACGGCCATCGCCCCGGCGCTGCCGAACAGCGTCTCGGGCGGCACGGCCGCCACGGCCCGTCCGATGACCTCGAAGTCGAAGGCGCCGTACACGGCCAGGTCGTGGGCCGAGGCCACCTTGCCCACGGCGGTCCAGACCAGCAGGATGCCGAGCAGGAAGCCGAAGTCGCCGACGCGGTTCGTGAGGAAGGCCTTCTTCGAGGCCTCACCGGCCGAGTGCTTCGTCCAGTAGTAGCCGATCAGCAGGTACGACGAGGCCCCCACCAGCTCCCAGAAGACGAAGGTCTGGAAGAAGTTGGGCGAGAGCACGATGCCGAGCATCGAGAAGACGAACAGGCTGAACTTGCCGTAGAAGCGGCCCATCGAGGGGTCGCCGTGCATGTAGCCCAGCGCGTAGACGAAGATCGCGCTGCCCACCCCCGTGACCACGAGCGTCATCGCCAGCGCGAGCGCGTCCACGCGGGTGCCGAAGGGGATCACCACGTCGCCCACGGCCACCCAGGAGACGATGCCCTCGCTGGGCGTCAGCCCCGAGCCCAGCGCCGGCAGCAGGTAGCGCGCCACCGTGAGCGCGAAGCCCAGCATCACGGCGCCGATGGCCAGCAGCGCCGCCAGCCGCCCGTTGCGGCGCACGGCCGGGACGCAGGCCACGAGGAAGGCCACGGCCAGGGGCGCGAACAGGACCAGCCAGGGCAGGAAGTCGCCGGTGCGCAGCGCCGCGCCGCCGGAGCCGAGCAGGAGCGGGGCGCCGATCATGCGTGGCCTCCGCCGGCGCCCACGGCCACCCCGCCGGGGGACGCGGCGCCGGGCGCCGCCACGCCCGCGGCCGCCGGCCCGTGCGCGGCGTCGTGGGCGTGCTGGGGCCCGCCATGGGCCCCCGCGCCGGGCGCGTGCCCGGGGTCGGGGCCGTGGCCGTGGTCGTGGCCGTGCGCGTCCTCGCCCTCCAGCCGCAGGCGCGGGACCGGGCCGTAGTCGACCTCGTGGAGCTCGGCGACCTCGCCCACGTCGGTCGTGCGCCGCAGCCGGAACAGCGCGATCACGATGGCCAGTCCGACGGCGACCTCGGCGGCGGCCACCGTCATGGTGAAGAAGACGAACACCTGACCGTCCAGGTTGGCGTGCAGCCGCGAGAAGGCCACCAGGGCCAGGTTGGCGGCGTTGAGCATGATCTCGACCGAGAGCAGCATGAGCAGCACGTTGCGGCGGCAGGTGACGCCCAGCAGCCCGACGGCGAACAGCGCCACGGCGAGCAGGACGACGTGGTCCAGGGCCTGGAAGGCGGCGAGCAGGGCGGGGGCGCTCACGAGAGCCTCCGCTTCGTCAGCAGCACGGCGCCCAGGATCGCGCCCAGCAGCAGGAAGGAGGTGACCTCGAAGGCCAGCAGCCAGCGGTTGAACAGGGCCGCCCCGATGGCCCCCGCCCCGCCGTCCAGCGGGGCCAGCCCCTGCGCGCCCGGCCAGGGGACGCGGCTGGCGACGACGGCCGTGGCCCCGGCGGCCAGGAAGCCGAGCGCGCCCAGCACGCCGAGCGCCTTGAGGCGCGGGCCCCGGTGCGCGGCCAGCTCCTCCGTGCGCAGGTCGAGCAGCATGATCACGAACAGGAAGAGCACCATGATGGCGCCGGCGTAGACGAGCACCTGCACGGCGGCCACGAAGTAGGCCTCCAGGACCACGTAGATGCCGGCGAGCCCGAAGAACATGAGCACCAGCCACAGCGCGGCCGAGACCGGGTTCTTGCGCGTCACGGCCAGCAGCGCCGAGAGCAGGGCGACGGTCCCGAAGACGTAGAAGAGCATGGCGCCCTCACCCCCCCTGCTTGGCGGACCACTTCTTCACGGGGTCCGGGCGGACGCCGCCCAGCCGGTAGAGGGTCTCCTTGTCGTGGATCAGCTCGGCGCGGGTCGCGCCCCAGAGCGCGTACTCCTTCGACATGAAGATGGCCTCCTCGGGGCAGGCCTCCACGCACAGGCCGCAGAAGATGCAGCGCAGCATGTTGATGTTGAACACGGCCGGCCCGCGCTCCACGGGGTTGCCGGGCTCGAGCTCGGAGGGGACGATGTAGATCGCCTTGGGCGGGCAGACGTACTCGCACAGGGAGCAGGCGACGCACTTGGGGCGCCCCGCCTCGTCGGAGACCAGCACCGGGGCGCCGCGGTAGTCGTCGCGGACCGTCCAGCGCTCCTCCGGGAACTGCATCGTGACCTTCTTCTGGAACATGCGCCGGAAGGTGATCCCCAGGCCCTTGAGGATCGAGGGCACGTAGAGCCGCTCCCAGAAGGTGGAGGGCGTGCGCGTGACGGTCTTGACCCGCGCGCGGCCGGCGGCGGGCGGGGCGGGCGGGGGCGCGGAGGCGGGCTGGCTCATCGGGCGGCCTCCGGGCTGGGCAGGGCTCGACGCTCCTCGCGCAGCATGCGCACGCGCACGGCCAGCAGGACCAGCAGGACCGCCGACACGGGCATGACGGCCAGCAGCCAGTCCCACCCCAGGGCGACCTTGCCGGCGGTGAGCACCACGTTCGCCAGGGCCAGCGGCAGGAACCAGCCCCAGCCCAGGTTCATCAGCTGGTCGTAGCGGAAGCGCGGCAGCGTCCAGCGCACCCAGATGTAGAGGAACAGCAGCGCCAGGGTCTTGACCGCGAAGATCGCCAGCCCCACGAGCCAGCCCGCGCGCTCCAGGCCGAAGAAGGTCCAGCCGCCGAGGAACAGCGTGGTCACCAGGGCCGAGGAGACGATCATGTTCGTGTACTCGGCCAGGAAGAAGAGCGCGAACTTCATGCTCGAGTACTCGGTGTGGTACCCGGCGACGAGCTCGGTCTCCGACTCGGGCATGTCGAACGGCAGACGGTTCGTCTCGGCGTAGGACGAGGTCAGGAAGATGAAGAAGGCCAGCGGCTGCGTGAAGGCGAACCAGGCGCCCGAGGCCTGCGCGCCCACGGCCACGCCGAGGTTGAGCGAGCCGGTCATGAGCACGATGGGGATCACCGCCAGGCCGAGCGCCAGCTCGTAGGAGATCATCTGGGCGCTGGCGCGCACGCCGCCGAGCAGGGAGTACTTCGAGTTGCTGGCCCAGCCCCCCAGCGAGATGCCGTAGACCCCCAGCCCGGTGATCGCCAGGATGTAGAGCACGCCCAGGTCGAGGTCGGCGACCTGCCACGAGGCGCGCGCGCCGCCCTCCTCCACGTGGCCCGTGAACGGGATCACGGCGAAGGTCACCATCGAGGGCACGAGGGCCAGGGCCGGGGCGAGCACGTACAGCACCCGGTTCACGTGCCCGGGGATCACGTCCTCCTTGAACATGAACTTGCCCAGGTCGGCCAGCGGCTGGAGCAGGCCCTGGGGGCCCACGCGGTTGGGGCCCAGGCGGTCCTGCATCCAGGCCGACACCCGGCGCTCGGCCCAGACCATCAGCGCGCCCAGGATCAGCACCGCGTGCACGACGAGCAGCACGAGCAGGACCCGCCCGGCCACCCAGCGCCAGTCGAAGCCCGAGCCGAACTCGGGGTTCGCCCAGCCGGCCAGGGCCGGGCCCGCCCCGAGGCACGCGGCGGGCCCCTGCGCGAGCCAGGTCAGCGGGCAGAGGCTCACGAGGCCACCTCCTGCGGCGCCGGGGCGGCCGCCGGCGCGGCGGTCTCGGCGGTCCAGGTCAGGCCCTTCAGCTCGGGCAGGGCGCGGAGCTCGGTGCGCAACGCGGCGAGGTCGCGGCCGGCGGCCCGGGGCGACAGGGCCACGAGCAGCTCGTCGAGCAGGTCCACCAGCGCGGCCAGCGGCGAGGGGCCCACCTTGGAGGCCCGGCGCAGGGCCTGCACGCGGCCGTCCACGTTCACGAGCCAGCCGTCGCGCTCGGCCCAGCTGCCCAGGGGGAAGACCACCTCGGCCGAGGCGGGCACGAGCCCCGCGTCGGTGGCGAACACCACGCGCGCCCCGCTGGCCTCCCGCAGCGCCGCCGGCACGTTGGCGTCGCGCTCGACCAGCAGGACGGCGGCCGGCGCGGGACCCGCGGCCCGGGCCAGCCCCAGCGCCGCGGCCCCGCGGGCGTTGGCGCCCTTCTCGTTCACGATCAGCAGGCCGTCGCCGTCGGCGCCGACCGCCGCGGCGAAGCGCGCCTTGCCCTGGAGCGCGGCCGCCAGGTCGCGGGCCAGCAGCAGCTCCTCGAGCGAGAGGTTGCCGTCGGCGAGCACGTCGCCCCGCGCCCCGGCCAGCCGGCGGGCCGCGGCGTCCAGCGCCTCGTCGGGGGTGACGTCCTTCCAGGAGCCGTCGGGCTGCTTGACGCGGGCGGCGGAGAGCCGCGTGGGCTCGTTGACGAAGCCGTAGCCCAGGCGGCCGGGATCGCACATCCACCAGCGGTTCACGTCGGGGTTGGCCCGCGGCTCCATGCGCATGAGCCGGCCGCCGCGGGCGCCGAGCGTGACGTTGCAGCCCCGCGCGCAGCCGGTGCACAGCGTGGGCGTGAAGTCCATGAACCACAGGCGGCTCTTGAAGCGGAAGTCGCGGGAGGTCAGCGCCCCCACCGGGCACAGGTCGATCACGTTCATCGCGTAGGGCGTGGTGAACTCGCCCTTGGCGGTCATGATCACCATCTCGCGGTCGCCGCGCTGCCCCATCGAGAGCTCGTGCGTCTGGGCCACCTCGTCGCAGAAGCGCACGCAGAGGGTGCACTTGATGCAGCGCTCGGCGTCGTAGACCACCTTCGAGCCGAAGGGCACGTTCTTCGGCAGGTGCGTCTTCTCCGTGGGGCTGCGGCTGGCCCCCTGGCCGAAGGCGAAGGCGTACTCCTGCAGGTGGCACTCGCCGGCCTGGTCGCAGATCGGGCAGTCCAGCGGGTGGTTGACGAGCAGCATCTCCATCACGCCGGCCCGCGCCTGGAGCGCGACCTCGCTCTGCGTGCGGATCTGCAGGCCGTCGGTGCAGCCCATCTTGCAGGAGATCTGCGGCTTGGGGCTGCCGACCACCTCGACCATGCAGATGCGGCAGTTCCCCGCGATGGACAGGCCGGGGTGGTAGCAGTAGTGCGGCACCTCGATCCCGGCCTCGTGGGCGACCTGGATCACGGTCTGCCCGGGGCGGAACTCGAGCGTGCGCCCGTCGATGGTGATCGTGGGCATGGTCAGCGGGCTCCCGCCGGCGCGGCCTGAGGCCGCCGCAGGCGCGCCTCGAACTCGCCGCGGAACTTGCGCAGGATCGAGCGCAGCGGCCAGACGGCCGCGTCGGCCAGCGCGCAGATCGTGCGGCCCTCGATGTTCCCGAACAGGCTCTGCAGCAGGTCCAGGTCGGCGGCCGTGCCCTGGCCCGCGTCGATGCGGTGGTAGATCTTCTCGAGCCAGTGGCAGCCCTCGCGGCAGGGGGTGCACTGGCCGCACGACTCGTCGGCGAAGAAGTGGGCGATGTTCGCCGAGGCCTTCACCAGGTCGCAGGTGTCGTCCATGACGATGGCGCAGGCGGTGCCCAGGCCGCTGCCGGCCTTCGCCAGGTCGTCGAAGCCCATCTTCACGTCCAGCTCGGCGTCGGTGAGCACGGGCATCGACACGCCGCCGGGGATCACGGCCTTCACGCGGCGGCCGGGCAGCGGGCCGCCTCCGTAGCCGTAGACCAGCTCGCGCAGGGTGATGCCGAACTCGAACTCCCACACGCCCGGCGTGCGCACCGACCCGGAGACGCCCATCAGCTTGGTGCCGCTGGAGCCGACGCTGCGGGGGTTGGCCGGGTCCGGGGGGATGCCCTGGGCGGCGAAGGCCGCGCCGCCGTGGGCCACGATCCACGGGACGTGCGCCAGCGTCTCCACGTTGTTGATCAGCGTGGGGCTGGCGAAGGCGCCCTCGACCGCGGGGAAGGGCGGCTTGATGCGCGGGTGGCCGCGCTTGCCCTCCAGCGACTCGAGCAGGGCCGTCTCCTCGCCGCAGATGTAGGCGCCGGCGCCCGGGTGCACGTAGGCCTCGCAGGAGAACCCGCTGCCCAGGATGCGCGGGCCCAGCAGCCCCGCGGCCCGGGCCTCGGCCATGGCCCCCTCCAGCCGCGCGATGCAGGTGGGGTACTCCCCCCGCACGTACACGTAGATCACGCTCGCCCCCACGGCGTAGGCCGCCAGCAGGCAGCCCTCCAGCACGAGGTGCGGGTCGAGCTCCATCAGGTAGCGGTCCTTGAAGGTGCCCGGCTCGCTCTCGTCGGCGTTGCAGACCACGTACTTCGTCTTCGGGCTGGAGCGCGGCACGAAGCCCCACTTCACGCCCGTGGGGAAGCCCGCGCCGCCCCGGCCGCGCAGGC
>CAZPOZ010000120.1:0-7895 GCA_964588235.1 uncultured Planctomycetales bacterium | reverse complement strand
GCAGCGGCGACGCCACCGTGAGGTCGTAGACCGCGCGACGCCCGACGAGCCGCTCCAGCGAGACCACCGGGTCGGCGCAGGGCCCGCCCTCCACCGCCGTCAGATGCGCGCCCGGGGCCGCGGCCAGCTCGCCCAGCGGCACGTAGCCCCCCGAAACCGCCGCATGAACGGGGTGGTCGGCCGTGGCCACGACCTCGCGCCCCCCCGCCGTCCGCACGCGCACGCAGGCGCGCTCGGCCCGACGAACCGCGAGCAGGGGGCTCGCGCTCTCCCGGCCGCTCCGGGGATCGACGCTCGTCACCAGGTCGCCCACGGCCAGCGTCTCGATCAGCCGCGGCCCCGCCGGCGTCCGTACCCAGGTCCCGGCCGCCAGACAGCTGCTGATGTCGTCGAACCCGCAGCCCGCCGCGCCGACCCCCACCGCCAGCAGGCCGACCAGCGCCCCGAACCGGACCCACGCGCGCATGCTCATCCTCCCGACCCACGGCGCAGGCACGGTACCCTCTGCGACCACGTTCGTCGAGCCCCCGCGGCCGATCCGCCCCGCCCCACCGCCCCCCGGAGCACGTACGCATGCACGCACGGCTGACCCTGCCTGCCGCCCTCCTCGCCATCAGCCTGCCGGTCGCCGGCTGCGGCTCGGAACCCGACCGGCCCCCGCAGCCCGCACGCCCCGCCGGCGCCGACCCCGCCGTGGTGCTCAAGGTCGGCGACCCCCTCGCCGAGGCCGACGCGTTCATCGCCTCCCAGACGATCGACAAGAGCAACCCCGCCTGGCGCACCCGCCTGCCCCTGCCCCCCGTGTTCGGCTGGCCCGCCGACAAGAAGGTCCTCTGGACGATCGACACGAACAAGGGGCGGCTCGTGGCCGAGCTCTGGCCCAAGGCCGCCCCCCACCACGCCTCCAACGTCGTCTACCTCGCCCGCCTGGGCTTCTACGACGGCCTCGTGTTCCACCGCATCATCCAGGGCTTCATGGCCCAAGGCGGCTGCCCGCTCAAGAACGGCGGCGGCAGCACCGGCTACGGCCTGCCCCTGGAGGCGCGCACGAGCGTGCCCCACGACCGCCGCGGCATCCTCAGCGCCGCGCGCACCGCCTTCCCCAACTCGGCCAACAGCCAGTTCTTCATCACCTTCGGTCCCACGCCGGGCCTCAACCCCGTCCCGCGCATGCCCGGGCGGGAGGGCTACTCCGTCTTCGGCGCGGTCGTCGAGGGGCTCGACGGCACCCTGGCCGCCATCGAGGCCGTGGGCGCGCCCAGCGACCCCGGCACCCCCCGCGAGCCGGTCCTCATCGAGAAGACCTACGTCGAGATCCGCTAGCGCCGCCCCACCGTCCGCTCGGGCCACGGAAGGCCATTCCACCAGCGCGCCTCCGGGGTCCCCCTGGCCCCTCGCCCCGCGCCGGGAGCCTCCTCCGTGCAGCCGCTGGCCGACGCCGTCGAGTACGCCGAGAAGGCCCTCGACCACCTGCGATCGGCCCACGCCGGCTTCCCCTCGCTCGCGGTGGCGCTGGTCGCGGGCCAGGCGTCGGCCTTCGTCTGCCGGGGCGCCCAGGCGGACACGGAGGGCCGCCCGGCCGACCCGACGACCCTCTACGCGCTGGCCTCGTGCCTCAAGCCCATGACGGCGGCGGCCGTCGTGGCCGCGATCGCGGCCGCAGGACCGGTGTCCGCGGCCCAGGCGCTGGCCTCGCCGCTCGCCCGATGGCTCCCCCACGCCGACCAGGGCCTGGACGCCCCCGCGACGCTTCACGGCCTGCTCGCTCACCGGCTCGAGCCGTGGGGACCGGCCGGCCTCGCCGGCAACGGCTACCTCCTGGACGGGGGCGAGGACCCGTCGGTCCTGACGAAGGAGCTCGGCTCGTTCCCGCCGGACGCGGAGCTGGCGACGACCAGGTTCCACCCCACCACGCGCTACCAGAATGCGGCCTACTCCCTGGCCGGCTACCTGCTCACCCTCGCCGACGGCCCCCCGGCGCCACCCCAGCCGCGCCCGTGGGCCCTGTACGAAGACGCGATGCGCCGCCGCGTGTGGGACCCGCTCGGGATGAGCTCGACCGGCATCGTGCTCGACGAGGCGGCGCTCCCCCGCGTGGCGGCGCCGTTCGCCTGGACCACGCTGGCGGGCGCGCGCAACCGGGCCCGGCTCGTGCGCAAGCAGTTCCTGCGCATGGCCGCCACGTCGGCCGCCGAGGCGTGGTCCACGGCGGAGGATCTCGCCCGCTTCGCGCGCCTGGCCGCCGGCGGCCTCGCCGGAGCGATCGAGACCGAACCGCTCCGGCGGGCCGTGGAGACGCTCGTGGGCGCCTCGTCCGCGGGCGTGCTCGCGGACGACGTGCGGGAGGCCGGTCCCGGCTGGATGCTGCACCCCGACCGGCCGGGCGAGCGCTGGCACCGCGGCGACAAGCTGGGCTACCAGGCCGTCCTGGGGGTGGCGCCCGACCACGGCTGCGCCATCGCCCTGCTGTGCAACGTCCACGGCGAGGACGAGCACCGTCAGCGCGGGCTCGGCGCGCTGGGCATGACCATCCACCGCCTGGGGTTGGCGCTCATGGACGCCTTGGCCCACGGCCGCTGCACCCGCCTGGACGCCGTGCTGGCCCCACGCCTCCGCGACCCCCTCCCGCGCCCCTTCGCCCGGCGGCGCGCCCCCGACGGCCGCGAGTGGGATCTCGCCTTCCCCGCCGAGCGGGACGACGTCATCGTCGTGCTGCGCTCGGGCGCCCGCGAGGCGGTCCACGCCGCCGTCGCCCCGGGGCCGGGGTCGCCCGCCGCCTGGCTGGACCGGCTCAACGCCGCTCCGGACGGGGGCGGATGGCAGGTCTACCACCCGGCGCTGCCCCCGGGCTTCGAGCCGGACGCACCCCACGGCGGCGCGGCCGCGCTCCTGAGCGGTCGCTGGGTGGGCTCCGTCGTCCGCCCGTGGTGGTGGTCCACCCTGGAGCTGACGCTGGGGGCCGAGGCGCCGGACGGTGCCCAGGTCCGCGTCGCAGGGCGACGGGTCATGGAGCTCGACCACTGCGCGCTCGGCCTCGCCCGCGGCCCGGGCGACCCGCCCGACGCGCCCGCCCGTCCGGCGCTGCACGCCGAGGGGCCGGCCCCCGACCGGGGCGGGTACGGCTTCATCGACCTCGCCGGAGACGCCGCCGCGCTCCTGGGCGACTGGGTGATCGAAGGCGAGCGCTACCACGTGGCCCTGCGCCGGCCCGACCCGGCCCGGCCTCGCTGGTGGCCCCCGCTGGCGACGGGCACGTGGAACGGACGCTGGGGCGAGGGACCCGGCGCCCGTCCCCTCAGGCTGCGGGTCGCCGCCCTGGGGCAGGGCCGCCGACGGCAGGGAAGCCTCTCGCTGGGCGACGAGGCAGGCTCCCGGCCGCTGGCGGCGTTCGTGGCCCTCAACGGGGCGCTGCGATTCGAGGACGCCCCGCACGACCGGCGGCTCCTGGGCTGGGGCGGGTTCGTGGGTGACCTGTGCCAGGGCACCCTGCGCGTGGAGGGCCGGGCGGAGCGGTTCTGGCTGCGCCGCGACCCCGGCGCCCCCGCCTGACGTCGTCGCGGCTCCGCGCACCGAAGACCGGTGCCGCGGGCCGCAGGAACAACTGGAGGCATCCCATGGCGAAGTGGAACACGAACCCGGCGGTCTCGACCCTGATCAACGCGATCAAGACCCAGGCGTCGGCCTGCCGCGCGCTGCTGACCCAGATCGAGCAGAAGGCCGACTACTGGGGCGACACCGATCCCGATCCCTCCCAGGTCGGCGAGGTCGCGGCGACCGTGATGGGCTGGATGAACAACGCGAAGTCCTGGCTGACGACCGAGGCCGCGGGCACGGCGCAGGCCGGCGTGACGACGCTCTACGAGGCCCGGGAGGAGATCGACCACGGCGGGGGCGGCGGGACGGTCGGGGGCAAGGGGGGCAAGGGCGGCAAGGGGAACAAGGGGGGCAAGGGCGGCAAGGGAGGCAAGGGCGGCGCCGGCGGGAAGCCGCAGTAGGCCACGCCCCTCCACCACCCTGCGCGGGCTCAGCGGTCCCGGCGTCGCGCCGCCTCGCCCGGGGGCGACGCCGGGAGGCCGAGAGCGGCCCGTCGGCGGGCCAGCTCGGCCGCCGCGGCGCGCAGGCCCTGCTCGTCGCCCGTGCAGCGGGCCGCCTCAACGCGCGCCACACCCGCGGCGAGGGCGCGCAGGCTGCGGTTCCAGGCGCAGGCGACCTCCTCGAGCCGCTGCGCGGCGGCCGCGAGCGCGGACGCGTCCGGCGGGTCCTGCGCCAGCGCCCGGACCCCGTGGAGCACGCGGGCGAGGTCGTCCGCGCCCTCGCCCCGCGCGGTCCCCAACCACGCCGCCAGCCTCGGGAGGACCGCCCTCGCCCGCCCCTCCAGGGCGAGGTCCAGGAGGCCGTGCGCGAGGTCGAGGCGGTGCGGATCGCCGAGCGCGGCGACGGGGATCGCCTCCAGGGCGCGCGCCAGCCGGTCCGTCTCGCCCGGCGGGAGCCCGGGCTCGCCCAGCCGCAGCACCCCGCAGGTGGCGCGCAGGTCCAGGTGGGCGGGGTCGGCGCAGGCCAGCGCCTCGAGCTCCTCCAGCAGCGGCGCGGCCGACGCCCCCTCGCCAACCAGCCGCGCGAGCCGGACCGCCTCGCCGAGGGCGCCCCGGCGAGCCGGGCCGTACGAGGCCGCCCGGGCCTCCTCCAGCACCTGCCCCAGGCGCGTGCGCGCCGCCTCGAACGCGCCCTCGCCCGCGAGCGCTCGAGCCTCCTGCACCGCCACGTGCGACGCCTGCTGGTGCAGCCCTTCCAGCCGCAGCGTGCGCTCCGCGGCGGCCAGCGCCGCCGACAGCCCCGGGGGGCTGCCCCGATCCGCCCGGGCCAGCAGCGCGTTCACCCGGCTCACGGCCGCGTTGGCCCGGCGCCCGGCGCGCCCGGAGGCCTCCGCCGCCGCCTCGTACAGCGCGATGCTGCGCAGGGCCTCGCCCTGGCGCAGGGCCACGGAACCCAGCTGGTCCAGCGCCGAGGAGGCGTGGCCGGGGAGCGCGGCCTCGGTCCAGATGCGCCGCGCCTCCTCGAACCGGTCCCGGGCCCCCCCGAGGTCGCCACCCACCTTCGCGCGCAGCCCGAGGAGGTAGTGGGCGTACCCCAGCGACCGCGACGGCGGCAGCAGGCTCGAGGCCCGCTCCAGCCGCTCCACCTCCACCGCCGCCGCGCCGACCGCGTAGAAGCCGAAGAACGAGCGCTCGATCGCGGTCCGCAGCGCGAGCACCTCGTCGTGGGCGCGCTCGGCCGCCTCGGCGAGGCGCTCGAGCACGGCCCGCTGCTCCGCGCGGCGGCCGGCGCCCGCGTAGGCGTGCACCGCCATCAGCAGCAGGTCGGCGTGCTCGTGCGCCCGCTCCACGCTCAGGCGCTCCGGCGCGAGGCCGGCGCGCTCGAGCAGGTCCAGGGTGCGCGCGTGCTCCTGGCGACGGGCGGCGGCGAGCGCCGCCGCGAGCAGGTGCGGCGCCGCGCGTCCGGCCTCCCCCGCGCGCTCCCAATGCGTGCCCGTCCGCTCCGGCTCCGCACCCTCGGGTCGCGCCTCGAGCCGCTCGGCCAGCGCGCGGTGCAGCGCGCGCCGGTACTCGGGGAGCAGCTCCTCGACCAGCGCGTCCCGGATCAGCGCGTGGGCGAAGCGCACCCCCCGCGGCCCCGGGGCGAAGAGCCCGCTGGAGCGGGCCAGCTCCTGCAGGCGGCGCAGGGTCGGCAGCAGGGGCTCGCCGAGCACCTCGGCCAGCGCCCGGCCGTCGAAGTCGATCCCGTCCACCGCCGCCACCTCGACGAGCGCGCGGTCGGCCGGGCTCAGCCCCCGGAACCGGGAGGCCACCAGCCCGCGGTAGGTCGGCGGCACGCCGACCCGCCCGAACGCCGGCCCCGGCACGAGCTCCCGGCCCCGGCGCTCCGCCGCCCCCTGGGCCAGGAGGTGCCGCAGCACCTCGAGCGTCCACAGCGGGTTCCCGCCTCCCTGCCGGACCAGCTGGGCCAGGAGGGGCGCCGCCGGCGCGCACCCACCCGTGGCGAGCGTGACCAGCCGGTCCACGTCCTCCCGTCCGAGGGGCGCGAGCTCCACACGCTCCGTCAGCGGGAAGGCCCCCCCCTGCGCCAGCGCCCCGAGCGCGGTCTCCTCGCCCGGGCCGGCCGCCTCGTAGCCGGTCCGCGCCGTCGCCAGGGTCAGCAGGGGCCGGCCCGCGAGGCGGCGCACGCCCTCCGCGAGCAGGGCCAGATCCGCCGCGGAGGCCTCGTGCAGATCCTCGGCCACGAGCAGCGTCGGACGCTCGGCGGCCACCCCGGCGAGCAGCGTCTCCAGCGCCCACGGGGCCTGGTCCTTGTGCTCGGCGGCCTCGCCCGACGTGCCCTCGCCGAGCAGCACCCGCAGCGTGCGGCTCACGGGCTCCTCGGCCGCCGCCCGCAGCAGGGCCGGCTCGTGGCCGCGGCGGCGCCGCTCGCGCAGCGCGCGCGCCAGGCCGGCCCAGAGGCCGGCGCCCGCCGCGAAGCCGATCTCGAGCACGTCGAGCCCCGCCTGCCGCGCCAGGCTCCGCGCGACGGCCACCAGGGCGCTCTTGCCCAAGCCGGCCTCGCCCAGCAGCGCGAGGGACCCGCCGCGCCCCGAGGCCAGGGCGCGTAGCGCGCCGTCCAGGAGCGCCCCCTCGGCCTCCCGGCCCACCAGGCTGGCGGGCCCGCCCCTCCCCTCCGACGACCCGGTCCCAGCGGGCCAGGCCGCCCGGGGGGCGGGCGCCTCGGGGTGCCCAGCGGGGGCCGCCGCAAGCCGCTCCACCAGCCGGCGGGCCTCCAGCGCGGTGGCCGGGCGGTCCTCCGGACGCTTGGCCAGCAGCCGCGCCAGGACCTCGCGCCAGCCGGCGGGCACGTCCGGGGGCAACGCCTCCGGCGGCTCGTCGTGGATCGCGAAGTAGAGCCCCACGACGTCCTCGGCCGTGAAGGGCTCCCGCCCGGCGAGCGCGCGGTAGGCCAGCACGCCCACGCTCCACAGGTCGCTGCGCGCCGTGGGTGCCGCCCCGGCCAGGACCTCGGGCGCCTGGTAGGCCGGGCTGCCGGGCAGGCCGCCGCCCAACGCGCCCGACCGCAGCTCCGCCAGCGCGGCCTGCCCGAAGTCGGTGAGCTTGGCGGTCCCCCCGACGTCGAGCAGCACGTTGGCCGGCTTCACGTCGCAGTGGACGACCCCCTGCGCCTCGGCCTCCTCCAGCGCGCGCAGGATCTCGCCCACCACGCGCGCCGCCTCCGCCGGCGGAAGTCGTCGCTGGGCCTCCAGCCGGCTCTCCAGGGAGCCGGCCTCGACCAGCTCGTAGACCAGCCCCACGTAGCCGCGCCGCAGGGCGAGCGCCTGGTAGAGCCGCACCACGTGCGGCCCCTTGAGCCGGGCGGCCGCGCGCGCCTCCCGCCGCAGGCGCGCCGCGGCGTCGCCGCCGGCGAGCAGCCCGTGCGTGGCGAAGACCTTGAGGGCCACGGGCCGTCCCAGACGCGTGTCCAGCGCCCGGTAGACCCGCCCGTAGGCGCCACGGCCCAGGAGGCGCTCGATCCGCAAGGCCCCGGCCCGTGCGCCCGGAGGGAACGGATCGTCCGGGCTGACCTCGGGCGAAGGGTCGGGTGCCACCCGGGCATCCTACGCAGCCGCCCCTGCGGGTCCGGCCTCCGTCGCGGCGCGTGGCTATGCTCCCCGGTTCGTCCGCGGAGCCACGCATGCCGCTCGCCTCCCGAGGTCTGGCCCTCCTGCTCCTTACCGGGCTCGCGCTCGGCGCGCCGCCCGCCGCCGCCGAGCCGCCCGAGGAGGCCCTGTGGCTGCGCACCCCGTCGATCTCGCCCGACGGGACCCGCATCGCCTTCGGCTACCGCGGCGACCTGTGGATCGTGGCCAGCAGCGG
>CAZPOZ010000119.1:0-7900 GCA_964588235.1 uncultured Planctomycetales bacterium | reverse complement strand
CGACGTGAAGCACCTGCACCGCACCGACCGCTCGGGCTACAAGGCCGGCGCGCTGCGCGCGGCCACGCCCGCCGCCCGCGGCGACCTGCTCGCCGTGTTCGACGCCGACTTCGTGCCGGAGCCCGACTTCCTGCGGCGCACGGTGGACCACTTCACCGACCCGAAGGTGGGTTACGTGCAGGCGCGCTGGGAGTACCTCAACCGCGACCACAACGTGCTCACCCAGGGCATGAGCATGCTCATGGACGGGCACTTCGTGCTCGAGCAGGTCACGCGCGCGCGCGGCGGCTACGTGTTCAACTTCAACGGCACGGGGGGGCTGTGGCGGCGGGCCACGATCGAGTCCTCCGGCGGCTGGCACGACGACACGATCTGCGAGGACACCGACCTCTCCTACCGCGCCTACCTGGCCGGCTGGCGCGGCGTCTACCTGCGCCACGTCACCTGCCCCAGCGAGCTGCCCGTGCAGGTGGCGGCGCTCAAGAGCCAGCAGCACCGCTGGGCCAAGGGCCTGACGGAGTGCTTCCTCAAGCTGATCCCGGCCCTGTGGCGCTCGCACCTGCCGCTGCGCAGCAAGCTCGAGGCCACCTTCCACCTGGGCGCCAACCTGGCCTTCCCGGCCAGCCTGTTCCTGACCGTGATGGCGCTGCCGGTGATGCTCGTGCGCATGCACGGGGCGCGCACCGGCACCCTGGCCGGCCTGGTGGACGCCGTCGCCTTCCCCCTGCTGGTCGTGACGCAGGTCGTCTTCTACGTCGTCAGCACGCGCGAGCTGCACCGCGACTGGGTGCGACGGCTCAAGCTGCTGCCCTTCCCCACGCTCGTCGGCGTGGGGCTGGCGCTGAACAACGCGCGCGGCGTGCTCGAGGCGCTCACGGGCCACCGGACCGAGTTCGTGCGCACGCCCAAGCTGGGCGTGGCCTCGGGCGACCGCGCCACGGCCCACGCGCGCGCGCGCACCTACACGGGCGACCGCGCCTTCGTGCAGGGCCTGATCGAGCTGGCCCTGGGGCTCTACTACGTGGGCATGGCCGCCACGCAGCTCCGGGCCACGGTCTTCGGCGCCTTCGTGGCCCTGTTCCTCTCCATCGGGCTGTTCGGCATGGGCGGCGCCAGCGTGCTGGGCGCCATCGCACGGCGCCGGGCGGCCGAGGCGGCGGTCGCCGACGCCCTCGGGGAGGGCCGGCCGGGAGCGCCGACGGCGGCCGGGAGCGCGCCCCCGGCGCCCCCCGCCCCCCCCGACGGCGGCCCGGTGGCGGCCCTGGGCCCCGGCCCGGCCCGGGCCGGGGCGTTGCCAGAGGCCTGATCCGGTGGCAGAGTCACGGGGCGGGCCTTCCCCGGCGCCGTCCTTCAGGCGCGCTCCCGCGGGCGCCGATGAAGGATTCGTCGGACGCCTCGTCCGCACCGCCTTACAGACCCCTACGAGGACCCATGGGGCACATCCTGATCGTCGAGGACGAGGAGCCGCTGCGCGACGTGCTCAGCCAGCACCTCGCGATGGAGGGCCACTCCTGCGACACCGCCGAGAACGGCGAGGTGGGCCTGCGGAAGATCCAGGACCGCGAGTACGACGTGGTGATCAGCGACATCACCATGCCGCGGATGAACGGCCTGCAGCTGCTGCGCGAGGTGCGGCCCTACGTCGAGTTCCGCACGCCGTGCATCATCCTCACGGCCTACGACGAGTGGCAGTACGCGATGGAGGCCATCCGCGTCGGGGCGAGCAACTTCCTGCTGAAGAACCCCTTCGACCTGAAGGAGGTGGCCGCCGCGGTCACGCGCGCCATGGACCTGCGCAAGGTCTACCAGTTCCGGCAGAACTACGAGCGCGAGCTCGAGCGCAAGCTGCGCGAGAAGGAGGTCGAGCTCAAGCGCACCTACGACGGCACGGTGATCGGCTTCGCCGCGATGATGGAGGGCAAGGACTCCTCCACGATGGCGCACCTGTTCCGTGTGCGCGACTACTCCACCGAGCTGGCCCTGGAGGTGGGCATCCCCGAGGCGCGGCTGCGCGACGTGCAGCTGGGCGCCATGCTCCACGACGTGGGCAAGTACCGCGTCCCCGACGCGATCCTGACCAAGCCCGGCCCGCTGACCGACGAGGAGTGGAAGGTCATGCGCCGGCACCCCGAGTTCGGGGCCGACTTCGTGCGCCGCATCCCGTTCCTGGCGGGCGCGGCCGAGGTGATCCAGAGCCACCACGAGAAGTACGACGGCAGCGGCTACCCGCTGGGGCTCAAGGGCGACGAGATCCCCCTGGCCGCGCGCATCTTCAGCGTGGTGGACGCCTACGACGCCATCGTCTCCGAGCGCTGCTACAAGCCGAAGTTCTCCAGCGCATCGGCGATGGCCGAGATCCGCCGCTGCGCGGGCCGGCACTTCGATCCGCACGTCGTGGACGCCTTCGAGCGCATCCTGCCGCGCATCGAGGAGAACGCGCTGATGCTCGAGGAGCAGCACCGCCGCGAGGTGGAGGCTGCCGGCCTGGGCCAGCTGCCCGATCGCGGCATGCTGCGCCGCCAGACCGTGGCGTAGTAGTGCGAGGCGCAAGCTCGAGGCGGGAACGTGCGACGCGCTGGGCTCAAGGGCGCTCAGGCCCGCATCGGCTCGTACCGTAGGCCGGCGCGGGTCCCTGGATCCGCCGCCCTCCCGTCCCAAGCCTCGGACCGAAGGAGCTGGCGACGGTCCGCGCGCTCCATGGGGTCGGCCGTACGATGCCCCCATGAGCCGACGCGTTCCGGACGAGCTGCGCGAGCGCGTGGAACGCCTGCGCGCCGAGATCCGCGCCGCCGACCACGACTACTACGTGCTCGACCGGCCGCGACTCCCGGACGCCGAGTACGACGCGCTCTACCGCGAGCTCGTGGCGCTCGAGCAGGCCCACCCCGGGCTGGCCGACCCGGCGAGCCCCACGCAGCGCGTGCCGGGCGCCGTGGCCGACGGCTTCGCCCCCTTCGCGCACCCCGTGCCGATGGTCTCGCTGGACGCCGTGCCCGACGAGGCCGGCTTCCGCGACTGGGTGGAGTCGGGCGACCGCTTCCTCAAGAGCACCGCCCCGCGGCGCTACAGCGTCGAGCCCAAGATCGACGGCGTGAGCCTGGAGCTGATCTACGAGCAGGGGCGCCTGGTCACCGCCGCCACGCGCGGCGACGGCTCGACGGGCGAGGACGTCACCGCCAACGTGCGCACGCTGCGCTCGGTCCCGCTGGCGCTCTCGGGCGACGAGGTGCCGGAGTGGCTGGCCGTGCGCGGCGAGGCCTACATCCGCACGGCCGACTTCGCCGCGCTCAACCGCGCGCTCGAGGAGGCCGGCGAGGAGGTCTTCGCCAACCCGCGCAACTGCTGCGCGGGCTCGCTGCGGCAGCTCGACCCGGCCATCCCGGCCTCGAGGCCGCTGCGCTTCCTGGCCTACGCCGTGGCGGCCGTGCGCGGCCGTACGTTCGCGCGGCAGTCGGAGATCCTCGCCGCGCTGCGCTCGTTCGGGCTGCCCACGAACCCCGACGGCGCCACCGCCACCGGGCCCGACGAGGTGGTCGCCCTCTGGCAGGCGCTGGCCGCGCGCCGCGACGCCCTGGGCTACGAGATCGACGGCGTGGTGGTCAAGGAGGACGACCTCGCGCTCCAGGAGCGCCTGGGCCTGAGGAACCGCAGCCCACGCTGGGCCGTCGCCTGGAAGTTCCCGCCGCGGCAGGCCCGCACGCGCGTGCGACGCGTGGTCTGGACGGTGGGCCGCACCGGGGTCGTCACGCCCAGCGCCGACCTCGACCCCGTGCCGCTGGCCGGCGTCACGGTCTCGCGCGCCACGCTCCACAACGTGGACGAGCTCGCGCGCCTGGGCCTCCGGGAGGGCGACCCGGTGCTGCTCGAGCGCGCCGGCGACGTGATCCCCAAGGTCGTGCGCGTGCTGGCCGAGGAGCGCCGCGGGGACGAGCGGGCGGTGAGCGTGCCCAGCGCCTGCCCGGAGTGCTCCACGGCCCTCGAGCGCGCGCCGGGCAAGGTGGCGCTGCGCTGCCCGAACCCCGCCTGCCCGGCTCAGGCCCTGCGCCTGCTGGTGCACTTCGGCAGCCGGCTGGGGGCCGACATCCGCGGCCTGGGCGAGAAGCAGGCCGAGAACCTGCTCCGGGCCGGCCTCGTGCGCGACGCCGCCGACCTGTTCCGCCTGCGCCTGGAAGACGTCGCGAGCCTGGACCGCTTCGCCGAGAAGAGCGCGGCGAACCTGCTGGCCCAGATCGAGGCGGCGAAGACCGTCCCCCTGGACCGCTTCCTCTTCGCGCTGGGCATCCCCGAGGTGGGCGAACGCTCGGGGCGGCTGCTCGCGCGGGCCTTCGGCACGCTCGAGCGGCTCGGGGCGGCGACGCGCGACGAGCTGCTGGCGCTGGACGAGGTGGGCGAGGCGCTGGCCGACGCCGTGACCGGCTGGTTCGCCCGGCCCGGCCACCAGGATCTGCTGCGGCGCCTGCACGCGGCGGGGGTGCGTCCGGCGCCCGTCGAGGCGCCCCAGGGCGGGGCCTTCTCCGGGATGACCGTGGTGCTGACGGGCACGCTCGAAGCCCTCTCCCGGGACGAGGCCAAGGCCCTGGTGGAAGCCCAGGGCGGCCGGGCGGGCTCGGCCGTCTCGGCCCGCACGAGCCTCGTGGTGGCGGGCCCGGGGGCCGGCTCCAAGCTCAAGCAGGCGCAGGCCTTGGGCGTGCCCGTGATCGACGAAGCCGAGTTCCTGCGCCGGGCGGGCCGCGCACCGGGGTGAGCCGGGGCAGGGCGTCCGATCCGGGGCGCGGGACGCCGGGGGGCCGGGGGGCGCGCCCCCCAGGGAACGCGCCCCCTTCGGCCCGCGTCCGATGTACGAAGGTGGGCGTGACCCGGGCATGCGGGGCCCGCTCGAGGCCCGCGGAGGAAGCGGAACCATGCGCCTGATCTCGCGTCGCAACGGCTTGGCCGGCCTGCTGCTGCTCGCGCTGGTGCCCGGGCTTGCCTCTCGGGCGGGCCCCGCCGAGGCCGGCGCGCCCGCCTTCGGCAAGACCTACCGCGACAAGAACCACAAGTTCAGCCTGCCCTCCTTCAAGGGCTGGGAGCCGATCCCGGTCGAGGCCGGCGAGAAGACCACCGTCTGCAAGCTGGCCGACCCCAAGGGCAAGGGCCAGATGCGCGGCACGATCGACCCCTCGATCGAGGTCGTGCGCGTGGCCAAGGAGGGCGCCGCCGGCCCCGCGACGACGCCCGGCGCGGGAGGCCCCGCCACCCCGTCCGAGCCGCCGCCGGGCCTGCCCCCCGAGCTGCTCGCGCGCCTGCGCGGCCCGGCCGACGCCTTCGACGCCCTGGTGGCGCCCCTGGCCGTCGATCCGAAGCACGCCTGGCCCAAGAAGGACTTCAAGCCCATCGAGTCCAAGGACGGCGTGCCCGGCCGGCTGTGGGTGCTGCAGGCGCCGCACGCGTGGTACGGCGGCCCCGACGTGCCCAAGGAGCAGCGCATCGAGTACTTCCTCGTGCTGGCCGCCTTCGAGAAGGACAAGGTCGAGGTCGGCCTGCGCATGATGTGCGGGCACGCGCTGCGCAAGGACTACGAGAAGGCGTTCGTGGCGGTGGCCAAGGGCTTCCAGTGGTTCGACGACAGGGCCGAGGACGTGGCCTCGCTGCCGGTGCTGGACGGCGTGGCGATCACGCCCAAGCGGCGCCACGA
This sequence comes from uncultured Planctomycetales bacterium, assembly GCA_964588235.1. Lineage (GTDB taxonomy): Bacteria > Planctomycetota > PLA2 > PLA2 > JAEUHO01 > CAZPOZ01. The sequence goes on along the minus strand of CAZPOZ010000119.1, from coordinate 2,226 downwards.
GATCGAGAAGAGCATGGTGGACGGCTGGGACGTGGTCGTCAGCCCCAAGAAGCAGTACGTCGTGATCTACAACACGAAGCGGGGCGAGAACGTGGCCCTGGCCAAGCTGATCGCCGAGCGCATCGAGAAGATCCGCGAGCAGGTCTACGAGCTGCAGTTCCCGCCCGCCCGTCCGATCACGAACGTCTCGATCTGCCGGGTATGCAAGGACCGGCAGGAGTACCACGCCTACGGGGGCCCGGGCGGGTCGGCCGGCTACTGGAACTCCTGGTCACAGGAGCTCGTCTTCTACGACGCCAGCGCCGCCAAGAAGGCCGACGCCGACACCCTGGCGGTGCTCTACCACGAGGCCTTCCACCAGTACATCTTCTACTCCGTGGGCGAGGTGGCGCCGCACTCCTGGTTCAACGAGGGCCACGGCGACTACTACGCCGGCGCGCGCTACGTGAACGGCAAGTTCCAGATCGCGCCCTTCGCCTGGCGCGTGGGCACGATCCGCGGCGCGATCGTGGACGGCCCGCGCGAGCGCACCGAGGGCACCGACCGGGACGGCCGCCCGGAGCCGCGCTGGGGCCCGAAGGGCTACACGCCGCTCGAGGCCTTCGTGCGCTTCACGCAGGGCGAGTACTACGCCTACCCCGGCGTCTCCTACGCCCAAGGCTGGTCGCTGATCTACTTCCTGCGCGAGGTGGTGCCCGGCAACAAGAAGTACGCCGAGAAGTGGGGCCGCATCCTCAGCACCTACTTCGACGTGCTCAAGGCGGAGGTGAACGCGGCCGGGCCCGACGCAGCCCCGCCCGAGCCCGAGCCGCAGCCTCCGGCGCCTCCTCCCGCGCCCCCTGCGCCCGGCGAGGAGCCGCCCGACCCGGACGATCCCCTCGACCCCCGCCGCCCGCCCAAGCCGCCGGGAGACGCGCCCGGCGAGCCCGAGGGCGGTGAGGACGAGGCCGTCGATGTGCCGCGGACGCCCTTCCGCGGACGCGGGGGCGAGGCCGCGCTCAAGAAGGCCGTCGAGGAGGCCTTCAAGGGCGTGGACTTCGCCGAGCTCGAGGAGGCCTGGAAGAAGGCCACGAAGTCGGGCAAGTAGGGCCTCCGCGCTCCTTGCACGACCTTTGCACGCCCCCCGGGGGGGACGGGCTGGGCGCGGCGTAGGATCGGAGGGCCATGCGCCTCCTCCCCCGCCCGCTCGCGCCGCTGCTGCTCGCGCTGCTGCCCGGCACGCTGCTGCTCCCGGCGGGGATGCCGGCGGCGCAGGCCGGGGAGGCGGCGCCGCAGGCGGCTGCCGAGGGGCTCGACGCGCTGGTGCGCGAGCTGCTCGCCGCCGACGCCGTGGTGCGCGCCGCCGGGCGCGCGCGGCTCGAGCGGGCGCTGCGCTCCGGCACCGACCCGGCCGAGCTGGCGGCGCGCCTGGCGGCCGCGCTCGTGGCGCAGGCCGACGACCCCTCCCGCTGGGCCGACGTGCTCGTCCTGCGGGCGCTGACGGGCACCCCGGCCGAGCGGGAACAGGCCGAGCGCCTGCTCCAGGCCCTGGGGCCCTGGGCCGAGGAACGCTGGGAGCGCGCGCGCCGCGCGGCTGCGCGCGTGGAGCCGGCCGAGGTCCCGGCGGCCAGCGCGCCGTCCCCGCTGGTGGCGCCGATCGCTCCCCCGCAGGCCGTGCCCCCCGCCGGTCCCGCCCCCCTGCCGCCGCAACCGGCGCCGCCCCTGCCGGTGCCGGGCCCTCGGGGGCAGGAGCCCGGTCAGGCCGAGCCGCGCAAGCCCGAGCTGCTGCTCGACGTGGCGGCATGGAGCGTGCCCACGAAGGGCCTCGTCGACCTGCGCCGGCGCCTGGCCGACGCCGCCGGCCTGGGCTCGGCGTCCCCTGCGGACGCCCCGCTGCGGGCCGATCCCGGGGCCCACGAGCGCTGGACGACCCTCGTGCAGCAGACGGTGGACGCGCAGCCGCTGGGGCGCGGCGCGATGGGCGTTCCCGGCGTGGGCCTGCCCGGCGCCGAACCGGGGCCGGCCCCGGGACCCGGGGCGCGCGCCTACCTCGGCGCCCGCGTCACCTACCGTTGCTGCGTGGATGCGGCGCCGGGACCCGCCTGGGCGGTGCGCACCGACGACATCGAGGCCGGGCTCTCGCTCGAGGCCCGGCTCGCGCCGCAGGCCCTCGAGCTGTCCGCGGTGTGGGTGGTGGTGGCCCAGCCCATGCCCACGCTGCGCACGCGCCCGGCGCCCGACGTCGAG
>CAZPOZ010000118.1:0-8045 GCA_964588235.1 uncultured Planctomycetales bacterium | reverse complement strand
CTTCGCCGGCGCCTGGGGCGGCACGGTGCAGCTGAACGTCAACCAGGTGCCCGTCACCTGGCAGGTGACGCTCGCGGTGGAGTGCCGCGCCGACGGCTCGGTGACCGTGGAGTTCCGCGCCCGGGGCCCCTGGCCGACGAAGGACCGCAGCACCTTCGACGCCGACATCCAGGAGACGATGACCGGCACGCTCCAGGCGGGCGTGCTGCGCGCCAAGGGCGAGGTGATGAACATCCGCGCCCTGGCCGACGACAGCACGGCCCGGCTCGCCGGCGACACGCTCGAGGCGCGGATCGCGGGCGGACGGCTCGAGGCGAAGTTCGCCGGCTCGGTGGACATGCTGCTGGACCGCCGCTGAGCCCCAACGCCACCCCGAGGGGCGGCACGGGGCCCCTGCGGCCGGTCACACCAGGCTCAGCTTGCCGAGCAGCGCCGCGTGACGCGCGCCCGTGGCCCCCGGCAGGCTGGCGGGCCGGCCGCGCACGGTGGCGTCGGCCAGGAGGGCGAAGCCCAGCGCCTCCTTCGCGTCGCTGAACCGGGGCTCGAGCGCGACGGCCCGCACGCCCAGCGCACCCAGGCCCGCGTCGAGATCCGCCCGCAACGTCGGGTTGCGCGTGCCCCCGCCGCTGAGCCGCACGAGCTCGAGGCCCGGGAAGCGGGGCAGCAGGAAGCGGCGGAAGGCCCCGACGACGCAGTCGGCGGTGAACGCGACGGCGGTGCGCACGCGGTCGCGGGGTTCCACGCGGGCGAAGGCGCGCGCGAGGTCGGCCGCCAGCGCGGGGCCGAAGTCGGCGAACCCGGCGCTCTTGGGGGGCGGAGCCTCGAGGAAGGCGCGCCGCCGCGCGCGCAGCGCCGCGAGCATGCGCGGGACCACGCGGCCGGCCCGCGAGAGCCGGCCGTCCCGGTCGATGCCGCCGTGGCGCCCGGGGCAGGCGCGCGCCAGGCCGTCGATCAGCGCGTTGGCCGGTCCCAGGTCGAAGGCCAGCACGTCCCGGGGGTCGGGCGTGATCACCGTCACGTTGGCGATGCTGCCCAGGTTCAGGGCGGCGCTCACCACGCCGGGCCGGCTCCACAGGCACCAGTCCACGTAGGGGATCAGGGGCGCCCCCTCCCCCCCGGCGGCGACGTCCCGCGGGCGGAAGTCGGAGACGGTCAGGATGCCCGTGCGCTCGGCCAGCACGTCGCCCTCGCCGATCTGCCAGGTCCGGGCGCGCCCGCCCCCGGCCGCGCGCGGCACGTGCACCAGGGTCTGGCCGTGCGAGCCCAGCAGGTGGACGCGGCGGGGCGGCACCCCCGTGCGCGCCAGGAAGCGCAGCGCGTCGGCCGACCAGCGCTCGGCCAGGTCGTAGGACAGGCGGCAGCCCTCCTCCACGCCGGCCCGGGTGGCCGCCCGCAGGCGGGCCCTGAGGGCGGGCGGGTAGGGCGCGGTGGCCGAGGCGAGCAGCCGCGCCCGCAGCCGCGGGGGGTCTCCGTGGAGGCGCACCAGCGCCAGGTCGAGCCCGTCCATCGACATGCCGCTCATCAACCCGAGCACGAGCCGGCTCGGGCGGCGGGCGAGCGCGGACAGCCGGACGTCGGGGGTCACGCGCGCCATTGTGCCGGAGGGGGGCCGGAGCTGGGCTCGCCGGGCGCGGAGCCGCGCCCCCCGCCCGTGGCGCGTCCGGCGGCTACCGGCGACGGACCCGCATCAGCGGCTCGGCGTCCACGCGCGCGCGCACGCGTCCCAGCGCGTCGCGCAGCGCGGGCTCGAGCTCGAGCGCGTCCACCTCGACGGCGCTGCGGGCCCGGGGCGCCCGCTCCCCCGGGTCGGCCTCGAGGTCGTAGGCCTCCTCGGCGACCGAGCCGCCGATCAGGTCGCGCGTGAGGATCACCTTCCAGCGCCCGCTGCGCACCGAGGCCAGCCGCCGGCAGAGCTCCTCGCCGACCCGCCCGGGGCGGATCCACTCCTCGCTGAGCACGACCCCGTCCCCCGTGCCCCCCCCGCGCAGCGCGGGGAGCAGGGAGCGGCCGTCGATCCCGGGGAGCGCGGGCGCCTCGAGCAGGTCGAGCACGGTCGGCAGGACGTCGATCAGGCCCACCGGCCCCTCCCATCGCCGCGGGGCTTCGAACGGAGGCGGACCGGCGATCACCAACGGCACGCGCAGCACCTCGTCGTACAGCTGGCGGCCGTGCATGAGGTGCCCATGCTCGCCGAAGGCCTCGCCGTGGTCCGCGGTGATCACCAGGACCGTGTCCTCGAGCAGGCCCAGGCCCCGCAGGCCCTCGACGGTGGCGGCGAGCAGCCCGTCCACCCAGGCGACCCCCTCCTCGTAGGCCGCGTGCAGGCGCCCGGCCAGCGCCGCGTCGGGCGCGTCGGCCAGGCCGCGCCAGAGGAAGGGGATGACCTGCGACGACATGCGCTCGGCATGCTGCCGCGTGAGGCTGCGCGCCGCGCCGAGGTTCGTGAGCAGCAGCTCGGCCAGCACGGCCGCCGCCGGATCGGGTCCGAGCGCCTCGATCGGATCGGGGCCCGAGGGCGAGAGGGTGAGGTCGGGCTCGGGGTACGGATGGTTGGCGGCTCCGTAGGGATGGTGCGCCTCGAAGGTGTGCAGCAGCAGGAGGAAGGGCCGCGCCGGATCGCGTTCGCGGGCCCAGGGGGCGAGGTGCTCCTGCGCGCCCTGGAGGGCGAAGCCCGAGGAGACGCGCTCGAACCCGGCCAGGACGCTGCCGGGCCCCTCCCCCAGGCGGAGGCCCAGGAAGGCGGCCGTCTGGTAGCCGTAGCTGCTCTGGAGGATCTCCGCGAAGGTGGTGCGCGCGGCCGGCAGGCGCGCCTGGCCCGTGTCGCTCGTGACGCCGTGGACCGAGGGCAGCACGCCCGTGAGCAGGCTCGTCATCGAGGGCAGGGTCCAGGGAGCCGGGGCGACGGCCTCGGTGAAGTGCGCGTGGCGGGCGGCCAGGCCCGCCAGCCCCGGCATGGCCGGGGCCCGCCCGTCCCTGCCCGTGAGCGCGTCGGCGCGCAGCGTGTCCAGCACCACGAGCACGACGTTGGGCCTCGCGCCCCAGCGCAGCGCGGATCCGGTCCACCGTCCGTCGGCGCCGTAGGCCCCTCCCCCGCGCGCGCCGGCCCGGGCCGGGTCGGGCGAGCCGCAGCGCAGGAAGGCGACCCCCGCCAGCAGCATCGCCCCCAGGGCGAGCAGTCGATGCGGGGCGGGCGCGCCGCGGCGGAGGGCGAGGGCAGGCACGCCGACGTGCTACCGGGGCGCCGGGTCGCGGACGGGGTCGGCCCCGCGGGGTGCGGGGCCTTGGGTCCGGAACGGACCTTGCCGGCCCCGACGCTGGGAACGTCGCGACCGGGGCCCCCGGACCGGGTCGACGGCACGGGGGGCCCGCCCCCCGGGGGCCAATCCCCTGCGACGGAGCCTGGCGCCCCCCGTCCCCTCGGGGACACTGCCTCCCCGGAGCCCCCCGATGAACGCCCCTCCCGCCGGCCCGAGACCGTGACCCCGCTCGGCGCGCTGTTCATCGAGCTGCTCACGAAGGACCCGGCCTGGTACGTGTCCGTGCTGGCCACCGTCGTGCTCAGCGTCACGCTGCACGAGCTGGGCCACGCCTACGCGGCGCTGCGCCAGGGCGACGAGACCCCCCGCCTGCTCGGCCGGCTGACCCTGGACCCCCTGGTGCACATGGGCCCGCAGAGCCTGTTCATGGCGGCCTTCCTGGGCATCGCCTGGGGCGTGACCCCCGTGAACCCCTCCCGCTTCCGCGGACGGCACGGCGAGTCGCTGGTGGCCTTCGCCGGCCCGGCGGTCAACCTCGTGCTCGCGCTGATCGGCCTCACGGCCCTGGCGCTGGTCCTGCGCGCCGCAGGCCCCGCCGGCCTGCGCGTGGCCCTGGGCGACCGCAACAACCTGCACCTGTTCCTGCTCGTGTTCGGCATCACGAACCTGCTCCTGTTCCTGTTCAACATGCTGCCGATCCCGCCCCTGGATGGGAGCACGATCGCGGCCGACTTCCTCCCCGGCTACCGCCGGCTCGCCGGCCTGCCCGAGGCCCAGCCCTGGTTCATGGCCGCGGCCATCGCCGCGCTGCTGCTGCTGCCCCTGAGCGACTGGGCCGGCGAGCTGGCCGCCCGGTACGTGGCGCTGTGGATGCGCTGAGGCCGGGCGACCCGGTGGAGCGGGCGCGCCCGCTCGTGCTGGTGTTCGTCCGCCCGCCGGTGGCCGGCCGGGTGAAGACGCGCCTGGCCGCCACCGAGGGCCCCGACGAAGCGCTGCGCCTCGAGCGCCTGCTCGCCGAGCGCGTCGTCGAGGCGCTGCGCGCCGCGGCGCAGGCGGGGGTGGCCGACTGGGGCCTGTGCGTGGACGCGCCCGACGACCGCCACCCCGCCGTGGCCGCGGTGGAGCGCTGGCTCCCGGGCGCCCGCCACGCCTTCGCGCAGGGACCCGGCGACCTGGGCGCGCGCCTGGCCCGGGCCGCCGAGCGCGGCTTCGCCGGCGGAGCCCCGGCGGTCGCCCTCGTCGGCAGCGACGTCGTGGGCCTGACCGTGGAGGGCCTGCGCGCCGCCTTCGCGGCGCTGGCCGGCGCCGCCGCCGCGCTGGCCCCCGCCCCCGACGGCGGCTACGCGCTCCTCGCCCTGGCCTCGCCCCAGCCCGCGCTGTTCCAGGGCGTGCCCTGGAGCACGCCCGCGGTGGCCGCCGTCGCGCGCGAGCGCGCCCGGAGCGCGGGCCTGCGCCTGGCCGAGCTCGCCCCGCTCAGGGACGTGGACGTGGCGGCCGACCTCGACGGGCTGCTGCCGCGGGTCTCGGTGCTCGTCCCCGTGCTCGACGAGATGCCCCGCCTGCCCGAGCGCCTGGGCCCGCTGCTCGCACAGGTGCGCGCGGCCGGCGCCGAGGCCGAGGCGTGGGTCGTGGACGGGGGCTCCCGCGACGGCTCGGCGAAGGCGGCCCGGGACCTGGGCGCGCGCGTGCTCCTGAGCCCCCGCGGCCGGGGCACGCAGCTGCGCCGCGCCGCACAGGCCGCAGAGGGGCGCTGGCTGTGGACCGTGCACGCCGACGCGCGTCCCGCGCCGGGCACGCTGGAGCGGGTGCTGGCCTTCGCGCGCCGGGGCACGCACCCCTGGGGGCTGGTGCGCACGCGCGTCGAGGGCGGGGGGCCGCTGCTCTCGGCCCTGTGCGCCGTGACCGAGATCCGCGCCCGGTGGCTCGGGCTGCCCTACGGCGACCAGGGCGTGCTCGTGCGCCGCGCGCTGTACGAGGCCGTCGGCGGCTACGCCGACGTGCCCCTGATGGAGGACGTGCTGCTCGCCCGCGCGCTCGCCCGCCGGGCCCGACCGGCGCTCGTCGGCGGCCTGCTCGAGCTGGACGCGCGCCGCTGGCGGCGGCACGGGCTCGTGGGCACCTCGGCCCGCAACCTGCTGGCGCTGGCGCGCTTCCTCTGCCTGGGCCACGACCCGGGTCGGCTGGCGCGGGGCTACGACCGGGCGCTCCCGGGCGGACCGGGAACGCCCTCGCCGGCGGACGGGGCCGGGTAGGCTCGCGCGGTGCCCGCCTCTCGCCCGCTGACGCGCCGTGCCCGGCTGTTGCTGGGCCTCCTGTTCCTGGCCTTGGCCGCGGGCTGGGCCCTGATCGCGCTCGGCGGCCTCACGCGGGGCGGGGAGCCGAGCGTGCGCCTGTTCGTCCGCGTGGTGGACGAACAGGGACGCGACGTGCCCCGCGCCGACCTGCGCTCGCGCTACGGCGGCGCCTGGCTCACGCCTGCGGGCACGGGCGAGGTGGACGCCGGGCTCCTGCCGCTGCGGGGCACCGAAGGTGCGCTCGCCGCGCGGCTCGAGGACGCGCTCGAGGCGCGGGCCGCCTTCCACGCCGCCCGTGCAGGGCCGACGGTCCGCGTGGAGTCGGCGCCCGACGGGGCGCTCAGGGCCACGCTCACGCTGCAACGCTGCGGCCTGCTGCGCCTGGCGGTCGCGCCCAGCGCGCTGGCGCAGGTGCGCGCCGTGGTGGACGCCGACCCGGGGCAGGAGCGCTGGCGGCTGCTGGAAGGCCGCGAGGTCGTGCGGCCGGGCGAGGCGGCCACCTGGGCCGTGTTCGCCGGCGCCGAGCGCATCGGGGTCACCCTGGAGGGCGACCAGGGCGTGGCCCGGCAGCGCCTCTCGCTCCCGGCCCCGGGCCCGGGCTTCCTGGCCGAGCAGACCCTGTTCCCCCTGCCCGCGACGCCCATCGCCGGGCGCATCGAGGTCGTGGAGGGCTTGGCGCCGCCGACCCTCGCCGGGGAGCTGCGGGTGGAGGAGACGCCGCCCGACGGGCCGCCCGTGGCGCATCCCTCGGTGCAGATCGGGCGCGACGGGAGCTTCTCGATCCCCTACGCGGGGCCGCGGCGGTACGCGGTCCGGCCGCTCCTGGGCTTCGCCCGGGAGGGTCCGCCGCAGGCGGTGGAAGGGGGCGCGGACGGCGTGGTGGTGCCCGTGGTCGCGCGGCCGTGGCTGACGCTCCACGGGGTCGCTGGGGCCGAGCGCTTCACCTTCGGCCTCACCTGGGCTGGGGAGGGGGCGCCCGAGCCGCCTCCGCCGGGCTGGGCCAGCCACCTCCCGTCGGGCGGGGTGGCCGTGGACGGCGACGCGGTGCACGTCGCCGTGCCCTGGCCTGGGCCCTGGAGGGTGACGGCGACCTGCCGGGGCTCGGACGAGACGCCGCCGCTGGCGGCCGAGGCGCAGGCGCTCGCGCCCGAGTCCGGCGGCGCCCGGGCCCCGTGGTCCGCCGTGCCGCGCCCGCACGGCACCGTGCGCGTGAGCATGGACCGCGTGCCGCGCCGGGGCGGGGAGGTGCTGCTGCTCCCCGACCGGCGGCGCACCTGGCTCCAGGGCTTCCCGGGGCTGGCCGAGCTCCCGCACGTCGCGGTGGGCCGGGCGCTCCTGCGCGTGCGCTGGAACGACCCGGACCTGGCCACGGTCCTGCTCGCGGGCGAGGTGGAGGCCGGGGCGACGCTGACCCTCCCCGTGACGGCCGAGCCGGGCGGGCACCTGAGCCTGGACCTGGGCGAGAGCCCCGCCGCGCTGCGGGCCCTGCCCCTGGGCCTGCACGTGCTGCCCGGCCGCTCGCCCTACGGGGAGGCGGAAGGCACCTGGGACCTCGTGCGCGTCGGGGCCGGGAGCGAGTGGCGGGCGCTCGGGGCCCTGCGCCCGGGGAGCTACGCCGCCGCGCTGCACCCGCGCGTCCCGAGCGACCTTCCGCCCGTGCCCGTGACCTTCGAGATCGGGGCCGGGCGCACCACCGTCGTGCGCCTTCCGAACCGATGAGCCTCGACCCTGACCTCCGAACCGCCCCCCCGGCCCGGGCCGCGGCGGCGCTGCTGCTGGCCCTGGCCTTCCTGGTCTCGGCGGCGGTGATGGTGGCCGAGCTGGCGGCGCCGCGCCTGGTCGCCCGCCACCTGGGCACGAGCCTGTTCACCTGGTCGGCCACGATCGCGACCTTCCTGGGCGGCTTGGCGCTGGGCAACGCCTGGGGCGGACGCCTGGCCGACCGCAGCGGCACGAGGCCCCTGCCGGGCCTGCTGCTCGGGGCAGGGGCCGCGCTCGCCGCCTCGCTCCCGCTGGACGCCGCGCTGGCCGGGCTGCTGCCCGCGAGCGGGCTGCCGCCGCAGGCGCGCGCGCTCGTGGGCCTGCCGCTGCTGTTCCTGCCCGCCTCGGTGCTGCTGGGCGCCACCTCGCCGCTGCTGGCGCGCGCGCTGCTCGCGGCCGGCCTGCCGCCAGGTCGAGGCCTCGGCCTGCTCTCGGCGGCCGGGTCGGCCGGGGCCGTCGCCGGGGTGCTGCTGGCCGGCTACGTGGCGATCCCCAGCCTGGGCACGCGGGCGTTGCTGCTGGGCACGGCCGCGTCCCTGGGGGCGTTGGGAGCGGGCGCCTACGGGCTCGGGAGGCTCGCCGGCGGCGGCGCGCGCGCGACGCCGGCGGCGGCGCACGCGCCTCCGCCGCCCGCCGAGCCCCCGGCCACGCCCGCCCTGCGCGGTCTGACGGCGCTCTCCTTCCTGGCCGGGGCCACGTTCCTGGCGATGGAGATGGTGGCCCAGTCGGGCAA
>CAZPOZ010000117.1:0-8046 GCA_964588235.1 uncultured Planctomycetales bacterium | reverse complement strand
GCTCCACGAGGTGCCGTTCCAGCCAGACGAACGTCGGCACGTCCAGGTGGTTGCTCGGCTCGTCGAGCAGCAGCAGGTCGGGATCGGCCGCCAGGGCGCGGGCCAGCAGCACGCGCCGCGAGAGCCCCGCCGAGAGCGTGGCCACGTCGGCCTCGGGGGCGAGGCGCAGCCCCGCGAGCAGGCGCGAGAGCCGCTCCTGCGAGCGCCAGGGCTCCTCGCCGGCCGGCAGGCCCTGGCGGACGAGGTCGAGCACCCGCCCGGCCAGGCCCCGGGGCACCTCCTGCGGCAGGTAGGCCAGCGTCGAGCCCTGGCGCCGCGCCACCTCGCCGCGGTCGGGCGCCACGTCGCCCGCGATCACCGAGAGCAGCGTCGTCTTGCCCGAGCCGTTGCGCCCCAGCAGACCCAGGCGCTCGCCCTCCTCGATCTTCAGCGCCACGCCGTCCAGGATCGGCGGGCCCCCGTGGGCCAGCGCGACGTCGGTGAGGGCCAAGAGCGACATGCCCGGGCACCCTACGGCGCCCCCCGGGGCGTGCCTCCTTTGGCGGCCACGCCCGCCCGTGGCGGCTCAGGGGATCTCGAGGTCCAGCCGGGGGAACGCCCCCAGGACCAGGTGGAGCGCGCGCTCCACGGGGTCGGCCCCGGGCACCGTCACGGTCAGCACGTACTCGCCCGGCGGCGCGACGACGCTCCAGCCCGAGCCGCGCAGGTGCCGCCGCCGCCAGCAGACGCGCCCCGAGGCGTCCCGCAGCGTGGCTTCCGTGCCTTCGCGCACCCGGGCCGCGGCCGCGTCGGGCAGGGCCTCGTGCCCCAGGCGCGGCCCCTGCACGCCGACCGTGACGGCGGCGGCCGGCTGGAGCACGACCGTGAGCTCGCTGCCGTCGGACGGCGGGGTCAGCTCGCCGTAGGGCTGGGGCACGAACCACTGCGCCGGGCCCTCGGACGGCGCGCGCGAGCAGGTGAGCTCGTAGGACTCGCCCGCGCGCAGCCCCTCCAGCGTGGCCCGCCCCTGGCCGTCGAGCTCGGCCAGGGCCGAACGGCCGGCGCCGGCGGCCCACAGCCGCCCGTCGGCGAAGGGCCGGCCGGCCGCGTCGAGCGCGCGCAGGCGCAGGCCGGGCGCGCGGACCAGCGTGAGCCGCAGCGGCGCGGTGGGCGCGCCGCGGGCCTCGAGGGGCTGCTCCAGGGTCTCGTAGCCGCGCGCGCGCGCCCGCAGCCGCCAGCGCCCCTCGGCCGGCGTCGAGACCTCGAAGCGCCCGGCCCCCAGCGCACGGGCCTCCGTCGCCTCCCCCGCCTCGCCCAGCACCTCGAGCCGCGAGCGCAGCACGGGCCGCCCCGTGCCCTGCTCGACCAGCTCGACCCCCACCTCGACCCTCGTCTCGGCCGCCGGAGGCTCCGCGGGCCTCGGGGGGAGCGTCACCGTGGGCGGGGGGTCCTCGCCCGGCTCGAGGCGCACGACCACCGGCCCGGCCGGGAGAGGCGTCGGCAACGGCACCACGCGGCTGCGGTAGCCGGGCGAGGCCACGGTGAGGGGCGGGAGCCCGCCCCCCGCGACCGGCTCCAGGACGCAGACGAGCCGCCCCCGTGCGTCGCTGAGCACCGGGCTGGGCTGGTCGCCCAGGCGCGCGCCGCCCAGGGGCGCGCCGCGTTCGTCCTCCACGCGCAGCTGCACAGCGACGGAGGGATCGGCCGGCGGTCCCTCGGGCGGCAGGACGAGGTCGCCCGCGTCGAGCTCGGCCCCCGGCGGGGGCGCGACGAGCCGCCCGGAGCGCCGGCCTGCGCCGACGGGGCCGGGCCCCGCCACGGAGAGCCGCGCCCGGCCCTGGGCCAGCGCGTCGGCGGCCGCGACGGCCTCGAGACGGAAGCGCCCGTCGGCGCCGGTCCGCACCCACGCCCGCGGGGCCTCGGGCACGACCGCGTCCACGGGGACGGCCGGGCGGCCGTCGAGCCACGCCCAGGAGACGCCCGCGCCCTCGACGGGGGCTCCGGAGGGATCGACCACGCGCCCGAGCACCGCGCCGGCTGCGGGCAGCCCGAGGTCGAGCGCCAGCGACTGCCCGTCGTCGGCCACGCTCACGTCGCGGCGCGCCGGCGCGTGGCCGGGCGCGAAGGCCGCCACCCAGCCCAGCCGCAGGAGCTCGCGGGAGCCGATCCAGACGCCCAGGGGCCAGCCGGTCCAGGCCGGCAGCCCGTCGAAGCGGTAGCGCCCGTCGGCGTCGGTGCGCGTCTCGCCCAGGAACCACGCGGGGCCGCCCTCCCGGGGGGTCGAGCCGTCGAAGCCGGGCTCGGGCGAGACCTCGGTCTCGCCCCAGAGCACGACGCGGGCGCCCGGCAGCGGGGCCCCGCTCCCCTCGGCACGGACGCACCCCGTGAGCGAGGCGCCCCGGAGCAGGAGCACGTCCAGGGGCCGGCCCTCGCGTCGGCGATCCACGCGGGCCAGCGGCACGCGCAGCGGCGCGAAGCCCTCCGCCCGGACCTCGAGCAGCTCGGCGAGCGCGAACGCGGGGAGTCCCGACGGCGAAGGCACGCCCAGCTCGAACGCGCCGTCGGGGCCGCTGGTGGTGGACCGCACCAGCGCCGCCCCCTGCCACGTGGCCCTCCAGGCGAGGCGGGCGCCCGCGACGGGGCGGTCGTCGAGGTCGCGCACGCGCCCCCGCAGCGGCGAGAGCGGGCCCAGCCGCAGGTCGAGCCGCTGCCCGGCGCGCACGGCCGCCACGGCGGGCGCCTGCTCGGGCGCCTCTGCGACGAGCAACGCCAGGGGCTGCGTCCCGGGGAAGGCCAGGTCGAAGGCGCCGTCGTCACCGGAGCGCGCCTCGGCCAGCGTCCGCTGCTCGCCGCCCAGGGTGACCAGGCTCAGGCGGGCCCCGGCCACGGGGCGCTCCGAGACCGCCTCGAGCACGCGCCCGCTCACGCGCGGCTCCACGGGGTCGGCCCGGCGCGGGTCGGCGACGACCTCGGCGCCCTCCAACGCGGGGGCCCGCGGGGCCGGCGCCGCCTCGGGCGCCGGAGGCACCGGGGGCGGCGGCGTGCGCGCTTCGCGGTCGATCAGCGCGAGGCCGGCCGCGCCGAGCATCAGGAGCAGCACCACGGCGCCGACGGCGAGGGTCTTCATGCTCAGTCCTCCCCCGAACCAGGGCAGCCCCCGCAGCGCCGCAGGCGCCGCCAGGGTCAGCCGCGAGCGCCGCCGGTCCGGCTCGCGCGCCGGCGGCAGGCCCAGCGTCGCGCGCAACCGCTGGAGGCCGGCGCGCAGCCGCGCCCGGGCCGTCTCGAGCGGGACGCCCGTCGCCCGCGCCACCTCGGCCACGGGGCTGTCCTCGAGGTAGCGCAGGCAGAGCGTGCGTCGCAGCGGCTCCGGGAGCCCGTGGAGCGCGTCGAGGGCCCGGCGCCCCTCCTCCAGGCGCGACAGGTGGGCCGCGGGGTCGTCGGTGGCGACGCCGGCGCGCCGGCGAGCGGCTTCGAGCTCGTGGACCTGACGGCGCCGGCGGCCGCGCAGGGCGTTGCGCGCCACCCCCCGCACGATCCCGGCGAGCCAGCCGGCGAAGGAGCGGCCGGGCGGCGCGGGCCGGCGTTGGGCGATCCACAGCGCCTCCTGGGCCACGTCCTCGGCCAGGCCCGGGTCGTAGACCAGCGCCCCCGAGAGGCGCCGCACGGCCGCCGCCTGCGCCGCGAGGGGGTCCGGGGGCGGGGGCGGCACCGTCATGCGACCTGGATTGTCCGCTCCGGCGCGATCGGGTGCCGGGCGCCCCCCCGGCGCGGTCCCCCGGCCCCGCGGGCCGCCCGCGCGCAGGGGCAGCAGCCCGGGACCGCGCCGGGAGAGGCAATTCGTTGCCCCGCGGAGTCGGCCGGGCGACGATCCTCGCTCGCCGCGGACGGGAGCCGATCGACGTGCCGAGCCAGCCCCCGAAGCCCAGGTTCGAGGTCGGGGCGGAGCTCGAGCGTCACGTCACGCTGCGGGATCGCCTGCGGGGGATGCTCGGCCTCCAGAGCGCGCCGGCGCGCGCCCCCGTCGCGGCCCGCGCCTACGACGTGGTGGTCAGCAGCCGGGGCCGGGTGGGCCGGGGGGGCTCCCCGCTGGCACTGACCCGGCTCGCGGGCGCGCCGGGGCCGTTGCTCTCGCTGAGCAGCGGCGGCGTCGCGGAGGGCGCGGGGGGCGCGTCGCTGGTGCTGGCCCACGGCGAGGCCTCGCGCGCCGAGGCCTTCGCCCGCACGCTCGAGGCCCTGCGCGGCGCGGCCCCGCGGCGCCTCCTGTGCGTCCCCGGCAACCGCGACGACCTGCTCAACGCGCTCGCGCTCCGCCTCGCCTTCGACGTGCCGCTGTGCACCTGGCTCGCCGAGGCGCCCGCGTCCGAGGGCGCGGCGCCCGCGGAGGCGCTGCCCGGGGCGCTGCTGCAGGAGGTGCTGGCCGCCAGCCGCCTGCGCCTGGCCACCGGGCCGGCGGAGCGCCTGGCCTGCGAGCGACACCACGGGGTGCGCTGCTTCCTGCTCCCGGTTCCCGAGGCCGCCGAGGCCGCCGAAGCCGGCGCCTGGCTGTGGGGCTCCCTGGAGCGCGGCGAGCCGCTGGACGACCGCTTCGAGCGCCGCTCCCCGCGCCGGGAGTCGGACATCGTCGCCTACGCCGAGACGCCCCCGCCCGCCGACCTCTACCGCGACTTCGTCCCGGTGTTCGAGGCCCTGCGCCGGCTCCACCGCCGCGGGCTGCGGCCCGACTTCGTGATCGACATCGGCGCCTCGACGGGCATCTGGTCGGAGGCCGCGAGCCGGCTGTTCCCCGAGGCGCAGTTCGTGCTCGTCGAGCCGCTGGGCGACCGCTACGACCCCCGCGCGCGCAAGCACCACCTCAAGGCGATCCGGCGCCACGCCCTGGTGGAGGCCGCGGTCTCCGACCGGCCCGGGCGCATGACCTTCAACGTGCCTCCCGACCTGTACGGCGCCTCGCTGCTGCTGCCCGACGACGCGCGCACCTACCAGAGCGTCGAGGTCCGCGTCACGACGGTGGACGAGATCGCGGCCGAGCAGGCCCTGCGCGGGCGGGGGCTGCTCAAGGCCGACGTGCAGTGCGCCGAGCACCTCGTGCTGGCCGGGGCGGCGCGCACGCTGCCCCAGGTGGACGTGATCCTGATCGAGCTGTCGCTCGTGCGCTATGCGCCCGAGGCGCGCACGCTGCGCGAGATGCTGGACCTGCTGCACGGCCTGGGCTTCCGCCTCTACGACGACACCGGAGGCTGGCGCTCGCCGGTGGACGGCACGCTGCTGCAGAAGGATCTGGTGTTCGTCCGGCACGGCCTGTTCCCGCCGGGCGTGGGCCAGGCCGACGACGGGCCCAGCGCCCCGCCCGGGCCGGGACCGCGGGCATGAGCTCGGTCCCGGCGCTCGAGCGCCTGGCCACGCTGCGGGCGCGCCTGGCGAGGGTGCTGCTGCCCGCGCCGCTCGACGACGAGGCGACCCCGTGGAGCGCCGACGTCGTCGTGACGCCGGTGGAGGTCAACGAGAAGCACGGCACCGGCGTGCTGGTCCAGCGCCTCTTCGGCGGGAGCCCGGACCTGGTCTCGGTGCGCAGCGTGGACGCCTACGGCGGCGTGCAGGCCTTCGGCGACCACGCCCTGCTGGTCGCCCACCCCCGGCCGACGCCGGAGCGGATCGCCGACGCCGTGGCCCACGCCTTCCGGGGGATCGCGCCTCGGCGCGTGGTCTGCATCCCCTACTTCGCCGACGACGTGCGCACGACGCTCGAGCTCGTGCGCCGGTCGGGCGCGCCGCTGTGCACCTACGTGATGGACGACCAGAACGTCGAGTCGTCGGGCATCCCCGACTCGCTGTTCCGGCCCCTGCTCGAGCGCTCGCGGCTGCGCCTGGCGATCTCGGCCGAGATGGCCCGGGCCTACGAAGGCAAGTACGGCCTCCCGTTCGGGTTCCTGCCCCCCGTGGTCGAGCCGACGCTGCTGTGCACGACGCCGAGCGTGCCGTCGCTCGCGGCCCTCGCCTCCCGGCGCGGCGTGATCGTGGGCAACATCTGGGGCGAGAGCTGGCTCCAGGGCCTGCGCGCGCTGGTGCGCGGCTCCGACGTGGCCCTGGACTGGTACTCGAACAGCGGCAACCGCTGGGTGTCGGCGCAGCCGGAGGCGCTGGCCGCCGACGGCATCCACGTGCGCGGGGGCCTGCCCGAGGCGCGGCTCTCGCCCGTGCTGCGCGCCGTGCCCTACGTGGTCGTCCCCTCGGGCACCGGGGCGCCCGACGACAGCCACCGCTTCCTGGCCCGGCTCAGCCTGCCCAGCAAGATCCCCTACATCCTGGCCACGTCGAACACGCCCGTGCTGGTCGTCGGCCAGGCGGAGGACGCGGCGGCGCGCTTCGTCGCCGCCTCGGGCACGGGCCTGGTCGTGCCGTACGACCGGGCGGCCTTCCTCGCGGCGGTGGCCGAGCTGTCGCGCCCCGAGATCCAGGCCCGGCTGCGCGCACGGGCCGCCGCGCTGGCGCCGTCCTTCGCGGCGACGGGCGCCCGCGAGTGGATCTGGAGGTCGCTCGAGGCCGGCCGGCCCATCGACGACCGGTGGGACCGGCTGCTGACGCTCGGGGGCGCCTCGGCCCCCGGCGCCCGCGCCTGAGGCAAGGAGCCGACGATGTCGAACCTCTGGAAGCGCTCGGCCTTGCGCCGCCGGATCAAGGAGTGGAAGCAGCGGCTGCGCGCCGGGAGGCAGGACCGCCGCATGCGCCGCCGCATGCGCCGCGACGGGATGCAGGCGCTGATCGCCAACGACACGCTGGTCCTGGAGGCGCTGATCCACCTCGTGCGCGGCGCCCGCGAACGGGACGAGCGCGAGGCCGCCGCGGCCGCGGCCGCGGCCGCCGCGAGCGGCGGCGCGCTCGCGCGCACGCTGGAGTCGGGGGCGCTGCTCACCGGGCGGGCGGGGCTGCTCAGCCCCGAGCTGGACCTGCTGGCCCACCTGGCCCCCGCCGTGGCCTGCCGGGTGGCCCTGGACGTGGGGGCGCACCACGGCGCCGTGACGCGCGCCCTGGCGGAGGCGGGGTTCCAGGTCCACGCCTTCGAGCCGGCGCCCGAGACCTACGAGCGGCTCACGCAAGCCGTGGGCGCGCTGGCGGGCGTGCGACTCCACCGGCTCGCCGTGGGCGAGCGGGACGGGGAGCTCGACCTGCACCTGCTGCGGGCCGTGGACTCGAGCGGCGGCGACCCGACGCTGCTCGCGGGGCTGGTGCGGCACTCCCTGCCGCCCACGCTGGCCTACGGCGAGAGCGTGCCCGTCCCGGTGCGCAGCCTGGAGAGCCTCGTCCGGGCCGGCGAGGTGCCGGCCACGGTCGGCGTGCTCAAGGTGGACACCGAGGGCTACGACCTGCCCGTGCTGCGCGCCCTGGGCCCGCTGTCCCCCGAGGTGGTCGTGGCGGAGTTCTGGGACGAGGACAACCCGATGGCGCGCGAAGGCGCGCAGAACCCGCTCCCCGGGATGGTGGCCGAGATGCGCCGGCGCGGCTACGCGTGGCACGTGGTGCTGTTCCGGCTCTGGGGCGTGCCCGGCACGGGCACCTACGCCAACCACGCCGAGAGCCCGGAGGGCTCGTGGGGCAACGTGTGCTTCTTCCGCGACGCGACGCTCTTCGAGCGGGCCTGGACGTGGTGCCGGACCTCGCTGGTGCCCATCCGCTTCGGCCCCCGCCCCTGACGGCGCGGGCGGACGCGGCCGCGGGGCCGCCCGCGCGTCAGAACTGAGCCCGCCGGGCCGCGGACGCTACCCTCAGCCCGCCCGGGCGGACCCGGCGCGGCCCCCCCGGGGGCCGACGCCCGGCGACGGTCCCCCCGCCGGCGGAGGCGCAGGCATGTCCACGGTCGTCGTCACGGGCTCGGCGGGGCTGATCGGCTCGGAGGCCGCGCGCTTCTACGCCGGCAAGGGCTTCGACGTCGTCGGCATCGACAACGACATGCGCGCGCGCTTCTTCGGGCCCGGCGCCTCCACGGCCTGGAACCGCGAGCGTCTCGTGCGCGAGCTCGGGCGGCGCTACGAGCACCACGACCTGGACATCCGCGACCGGGCGGGCGTCGAA
>CAZPOZ010000116.1:0-8072 GCA_964588235.1 uncultured Planctomycetales bacterium | reverse complement strand
GGCTGGCTCAAGAACGAGAACCCGCTGCAGGGCTCGCACTTCGTGACCTGGCTCACCGACCACGTGGAGCGCGCGGTGCTCGAGGAGTTCCAGCGCCTCTCCGAGCGCGGGGGCGTGCTGGGGGCCATGGAGACGCAATACCAGCGCTCGCGCATCCAGGAGCAGAGCCTGGCCTACGAGGCGCAGAAGCACGACGGGCGCCTGCCGATCGTGGGCGTGAACACCTTCCTGCCGGAGCACGCCGAGGATCTCACCCCGCGCGTCTCCCAGCTGACCCGGGCCACGGCCGAGGAGAAGGACCGCCGTCTCGCGCGGCTGCAGGCCTTCCAGGCGGCGCACGCCGCCGACGCCGGTGCGGCGCTGGCGCGCCTCAAGCAGGCGGCGCGCAGCGGCGCCAACGTCTTCGACGAGCTGATGCGCACGGTGCGCGTGGCCTCGCTGGGCCAGGTCGTGCACGCCCTCTACGAGGTCGGCGGCCGGTACCGCCGCAACCTCTAGGCGGCGCCCCCCGGGAAGGAGCCGTCCGACCGGCATGTTCTCGGCCCGCGCGCGGGCCCTCGGCTAGCCGTTGGTGGTGTCCTAATTGGCTCCCCTGCGCGCGAGCGGCGCGCTGGGCTCGAGGGCGCTCAGGCCCGCATCGGCTCGTTGCGTAGGCCGGCGCGTGCCAGCGCCGCCGCAAGCGGCGGCGGGGGCGGCCTCGCCGCTGCGGGCCTTCCACGGCGCCCCGCTTGCGGGGCGCCCAGGAGGAGGGCCCTCCAGCGTCCCGGTGTGCCCCCGTCCACTGTGCACAGGGCAAAGGGTAGGACGCTACCTAGCCGCTGGGCCGCGCTGGTGCACGGCGGCGGGGCGCGTAGACTCGTGCTCCGGGCCTGACCGCAGAGCGCGGCCGCCATCCTGGGCACGGCACAACTCGCGCACATGTTCGCCACCCAGGCCCACTCCTTTCGGATGCAGGCTCGGCTGGCGATCTCGCTCGCGTCCATCGCCGGCTACACGAACGTGCTGACGCTGCTCACCTGCGGCCAGGTGACCAGCCACGTCACGGGCACCACGTCCCAGCTGGGACGCGACGTGGCCGAGAGCCGCTGGGCGGAGGCGGGCTACTTGGTCGCCCTGCTCGTGGCTTTCGGACTGGGCGCTGCGCTCTCCGGCGTGCTGACCGAGGTCGGGCGGCGGCGGCGCTGGCCCTCGGTCTACGTCCTACCGATCGCCGTGGAGGCGATCCTGCTCGGCACGTTCGCGGTGCTCGTCGACTGGAAGGAGCTCGGGCAGCTGCACAGCCGCGCGGCCTGGCTCGCTCTCACCCTCCTGCCTTCGGCCGCCATGGGGCTGCAGAACGCGACGATCGGCCTCATCAGCGGCGGGCGCGTCCGCACGACGCACATGACCGGCGTCCTGTCGGACCTGGGCATGGAGTCAGCGCTGCGCCTGCTCCGCGGCAAGCCCCCGGCGGCTGGACCGGAGCCGACGGGAGGGTTCGCGAGCACGCTTCGACTGTGGCTCCTGGCGACGATCGCCGGCAGCTTCGTCCTCGGCTCGAGCCTGGGGGCGCTCGCGTTCCATGCCCTGCACGGGTGGTCGATGGCCCCGGCCGTGGCCTTCCTGGCGTGGCTCGTGATCGTGGACCTCTGGAGCCCGATCGCCACGCCGCAGCCCAACGCCGCCCTCGGGGGGGAGCTGCAGGAGGCCCTGCCTGCCGGGGTCGCCGTGTTCCACCTCTCCTCGCGCCGTCGCAGGTTCGGGCGTCGCCCGCGCATGCCCGACTTGACGGTCTGGGCCGAGCACCTGGATCGGAACGTGCGGGTCGTGGTCCTGGACGTCGTCGGCGTGGAGTCGTTCGACGACAACGCGCTGCTGGACCTGGGCCAGCTGGCGCGGGGGCTGGAGGCGCAGGGTCGCGCCCTCGTGCTGGCCGGCGTCACCGCCCGCCGGTATGCCAAGCTGCTGCGCACGGGCGTCCTCGACCTCGTGCGCCCCGAGAACGTCTGCTCCGACCTCATGCTGGCCGCGGCGCATGCCATGACGCTGCTCTCGGAGCGTGAGGGCCACGCTCCCCCGATGCGTCCCTGAGCGGGTCGCGCCGGGCCTCGGCGGCGCCTCAAGCGCATGGCCACCAAGCTAGCGGCAGGGTCCTTCGGAGGGCGAGACCTCTCCTGCGGAACGCCCCGTGGATGGCCTCTGCAGGCCGTGCCCAAGCAAGCGGCGCGCTGGGCAGGTAGCGGAAGGCCGATGACGACGACGACGCGCCTCGAGGCCTGCGCAAGGAGGAGGAAGCGGCCTGAGCGCCCGGCTCCAGCGCGCCGCTCGTGCCTCGCATCGCCCATCCCGCTGGCGTTGCGCCTCAAGCCTCGGGCAGCCGGCCGAGCAGGCGCAGCAGGCCGTCGAGGATCGTCAGGGGGTGCGGCGGGCAGCCGGGCACGAACAGATCCACTGGGAGGAGGGAAGCCACCCCCCCGCGGGCCTCCGGGCTGCCGGCGAAGGGGCCTCCCGAGATGGCGCAGGCTCCGACGGCGATCACGAGCCGCGGTTCCGGCACCGCCTCCCAGGTCTTCCGCAGCGCCAGCTCCATGTTCCGGCTGACCGGCCCTGTGACGAGCAGGCCGTCGGCGTGTCGGGGCGAAGCCACGAGCTGGATGCCGAACCGGCCGACGTCCCAGACCGTCGTGTTCAGCACGTTCACGTCGGCCTCGCAGGCGTTGCAACCGCCGGCGCTCACCTGCCGCAACCGCAGAGAGCGGCCCAGCAGCCGACGGAGCCGAGCCTCCAGGGCATCTGCGAGGCGCACCTGGGCGCGCCCCGAGCCGCCCAGGAGCAGGTCGTCGCGTCGTCTCGCCGCCATGCGTGCATCGCCCGTCGCCGTGAGGGCGTGCGTGGGGCAGGCTTCGACGCACAGCGCGCAGGAGACGCAGCGGCCAAGGTCGAGGCTGACCGCGCCCCCCTCCGGCTTCGCCAGCGCGGCCGTGGGGCAGACGGGCAGGCACTCGGCGCAGCCCTCCGCGCAGCGTTGCGTCTCCAGCCGCAGCGCTCCGGTGTAGCGGTCCGAGAGCTCGGGCGCGGGGCCGTCCGGATAGGCGAGCGTCTCTCGGCCCCGGCGCCAGCGCTCCAACAGGGTCTTCAGCACGTACACGTCGAAGGGCTCCGGGTCAGAGGTCGAACCCGCAGTACGAGAGGTTGAAGCTCTTGTTGCACAGCGGGAAGTCGTAGAGAGCCTGCCCGCGCATCGCGCAGGCCAGCGCCGACCAGTTGTGGAACGATGGATCCGTGATCTTGTAGCGACGGATGCGGCCCTGCGCGTCGGTGAGCGCGACGTGGCACACCTCGCCCCTCCACCCCTCCACCAGGGCTGCCCCGAGGCTGTCCGAGGCGAGGGGGCCGAGGGGGGCCCGCACGGCCCCCTCCGGCGGGGCACGGAGCTGCTCCAGCAACCAGGCCCCCGAGTGCTCGATCTCCAGGCACCGGAGCCGCGCGCGCGCGGCGACATCCCCTTCGAAGGCCAGGGCCACGGCGGGATGACCCTCGCTCCGACCCCCGAGCGGATGGCTCCGGCGCGCATCGCGGTCGAGCCCGCTGGCTCGCGCCGCCGGGCCCACGAGCCCCAGCTCGAGCGCTTGGGTCGCAGAGACGACGCCGACGCCTTCCAACCGCCCCCGGACGGAGGCCGCGTCCCAGAACCAGGAGGCTGCGCGCCCCGCCTCGTCCAGGGCCGTGGCGAGCCGCTGGCGCAACCGCTCCGCGCGGGCGGGGGCGAGGTCACGGCGGCAGCCGCCCGGCACGACGAGCCCGCGCCCGAAGCGGCTGCCCGTGATCAGCGCGCTGAGGTTGAGGAAGTCACCCCGGATCTTGCCGCAGGCCGCGGCCGTGGGGAGGAAGGCCACGTCGCCCGCGAGGGCCCCCAGGTCGCCGACGTGGTTCGCCAGGCGTTCGAGCTCCAGGCACACCGCTCGCAGCCACCGAGCCGCAGGCGGCACCGTGATGGCACCGAGCGCCTCCAGGACGACCGCGTAGGCGCTCGCGTGGGCGACCGTCGTGTCACCCGCCGCGGCCTCGATCTGGACGAGCGTCGCGCCGTGGGGGCCTCCCGTCAGTCCCGCCTCGAGCCCACGGTGCTGGTAGCCGAGGGCGATCTCCAGGTGGAGCACCTCCTCGCCCGCGCACTGGAAGCGGAAGTGACCTGGTTCGATCACGCCGGCATGGACCGGTCCCACGGCGACCTCGTGTACCTCGCCTCCCGCCACGCGGAAGAACTCCGCGTGGGCGGGCGACGCCCCACGGCGTGCACGGACGGGCTTGAGCCAGGGGTGTCCCTCGGGCGCCAGGCCGTGCTGCTCTGCCAGCTCGCGCTCGAACAGATGCGCCTGGGCGTGCTGCGCCGTCAGGGCGGGGTAGGGCCCCGCCGAAGGCTCGCTGGAAGCGAGCGCCAGGAGACCGTCGTCGTCGAGCGCCAGCACGGCCAGGACGCGCGTCGCCGAGCGCTCGGGGACCCCGAACCAGCCGACCAGGCGCGCGCCTGCGCGCAACGCGTGCGACGTCGCCTGGACCAGCTCGCTCAGCCCCACCGTCGGCACGTCCCGCCAGGCGAGGCGGCCGCCGTTGGGCATCCTGGCGAAGGGCGTAGGTCCGGTCACGGCGCTGCACACAGCTCGGCCGCGGCGGCCGACCAGGCGTCGACCAGCAGGCTCGGGGTGAACAGGCCCAGCCAGATCGACGCGCCCAGGAGGAGGCATGGCGAGGCGAGCAGCGCCGGGGACTCCGACGTGTGTCCCGCGCGGGTGGCGTCCCAGCGTGGCCGGCCGTAGAGCAGGGCGAACGCGACGCGCGAGATCCCGAAGAAGGCCAGGAGCAGACCGACCAGCAGCGCAGCGACGACGCCCGCCCGGCCCGCGGCCAGGCCCGCGCCGACGACGCGCAGCTCGCTGAAGAACGGACCGAACGGCGGGCAGGCCGTCACGGCGAACGCCCCCGCGAGGAACAGGGCGGCCGAGCGGGGCGTGCGGGCAGCGACGCCTCCCACGGCATCCAGCGACGGCGAGCCCGCCGCGCGGCGGAGGTTGCCAGCCGAGAGGAACAGGGAGCCCTTCGTCAACCCGTTCGTCCACACGTGGAAGAGCGCGGCGGCGATGCCCGCGCGACCGAGCGCTCCGGCCAGGCTGAGGATGCCCATGTGCTCCACGCTCGAGTAGGCGAGCATGCGCTTGAAGTCACGCGTGCCGAGCAGGAACAACGCGGCGACCCCGATGGAGAACAGGCCCAGGCTCGTGAGCGTCAAGTCCGCCACCGGCCCCTGACCGGCTGCGCCGAGGACCGACCGCACGCGCAGCAGCGCCACGAAGGCCACGGTGGTGACCCCGCCCGCCAACAGAGCCCCGACGATCCCGGGAGACTCGCCGTAGGCGTCCGGCTTCCAGGTGTGCATCGGGGCCAGGCCCATCTTCGTGCCGTACCCGACGAGCAGGAGCACCCAGGCCGTTAGCGCCCACGGTCGAGAGAGTGCGGAGCCCTGCGCCGTCAACGCCGAGAACGTCAGATTGCCGTCGCCTCCCCCGTGCAGGGACGCGTACCCGAGGCAGAAGGAGCCCAAGAGCGACAGCGCGATCCCCGTGCCTCCGACCAGCAGGTACTTCCACGTGGCCTCGAACGCGCGGGGCGTGCCCGTGAAGTGCACGAGAGGCACGGCCGCGAGCGTCACCGCCTCGGTCGTGATCCACAGCAGGCCCAAGTGCCGGGCTTGCAGCCCGGCGCTGAGGAGGCCGAGCACGACGAGCATCAGGGGGACGAACGCGCGATTGGAGCGCTCGGGCCGCGCGCGCAGGTACCCGACCCCGTAGACGCCGAGGACCAGGAACAGGAGCGACACGGAGGGCAGCGTCGCCCGGGCCACGGCATCGAACGCAAGCAAGGCGCCCGGCTCGACCGTCGGGGGGGCCACGAGCAAGGCCACCGCGACGACCGCGTGGAGCGCCCCGATCACGGGCAACCACAACGGGCGCCGGGCTTCGTTCCTGCCCAGGGCTGCGAGCAGGGCCCCGATCGCCGGCAGGAGGATGAGCAGGAGCGGGCTCATCCGCGCAGCGTCGTCAGGCGGCGGGTGTCGAGGGAGTCGAAGGCGCGCTGGATGCGGTCCACGAGGATGCCGATCACGAACACGCCGGCCGTCACGTCGAGCAGGACGCCGGCTTCGACCAGCAGCGGCATGGATTCGATCAGCAGCAGGCCGAAGAGGTAGATGCCGTTCTCGAGGATCAAGTAGCCGCAGACCTGGGAGACCGCGCGGGTCCGCCCGATGAGCAGGAGCAACCCCGAGAGCATCGTGGCCACCGCGCCGGGCACGAGCAGGGTAGCCGCATGCTCGGGGCGCAGGGGCATGGACGGCGTGACGATGTTGGCCGCTACGGTGACGGCCGCGCCCAGCAGGAGCGAGGCCACGGGCCCCAAGGGAGCGTCGACGTCGCGCTCCTCGGTCGACGCCCGGGCAGCCCTCCGCAGGAGCGCGGGCATCACCAAGCCCTTGCTGGCGACCGTGGCCACGCCCAGCAGCGCGACGCGCCAGTCCAGGGCGTGCTCCATGAGGAGTGGCAGCACGCCCAGGATCGCGCCTTGGAGGGCCATCGCGCGGATGACCGAGGAGGGGCGGGTGCCCCCCAGGGCGAGGAGATTGAGCCCCATCGTCACGCCCACGAGCAGGTTCAGCCACGACGTCATGCGGACCTCCGCGTCCAGGCCACGAGCAGGGCGAACAGGCACAGCAGGAGCGCCGTCGTCAGCAGCAGCGGGACGCGGCGGAACGCCAACCGTGCCAGGAGCGACTCGACGAGCCCGACGCCCACCGCAACGGCCAGCACGCCGCCCAGCAGCGCGAGGGCGCCGGCCCAGCTCGAGAGGTCGCCCACGGGCAGGAGGGTCTGGATGAGGAGCGCGGAGAACAGGAGGAGCTTGAGCGCTGCTCCATGCAGGGCCAGGGCGAGCGGCGGCCCGCTGGTGTCGAGCACCATCGCCTCGTGCACCATGGTCAGCTCGAGGTGCGTGGCCGGATCATCGAATGGGACCCGGCAATTCTCCGCCAGCAGCACGACGAACAGCCCCGTCGCGAGCAGCCCCGCCCCGGCTCCTGCGGACGGCGCCAGCATCGTCACGAGCGTGAGGCTCCCCGTCTGGACGACCAGCGCGAGCAACCCGGCCACCAGGGCGCCCTCGGACAGCAGGGCGTAGCTCACCTCCCGGACCGCTCCCATCGCACCGAAGGCAGAGCCCGGCTCGAGCGCCGACCAGGCGAGCGCGAATCGTCCGAGCGCCAGCAGGTAGAGCAGCACGAGCACGTCGCCCTCGAACGACACCAGGGCACCAGCAGGCCCCAGCGGTAGGAGCAGCGCGGCGCCCGCGACCCCCAACCAGGAGAGCGCCGCTCCCATCAGGAAGCCGGGGGAAGCGTTGCTGCTCAGCACTACCCCCTTCCGGGCGAGCCGGGCCAGGTCGAAGTACAGCTGCAGGAGCGGCGGGCCTCGACGGCCCGCGACGAGGGCCTTGACGCGCTGGACGATGCCCGGAAGCAGTGGCGCCATGACGCACCATGCGGCGAGGCGCACGGGAGCCTCCAGCGCGAGGGCGGTGGCGGGCGTGACCCTCACGGCGCCGCTCCGAAGGCCACCAGCACGGCCAGGGCCACGAGGCCCGCCGCCAGGTAGAGGACGTACGCGGGCAGCCGGCCGTGCTGCAACCGGCGCACGGCGCTCGACACCCGCAGAACGGCCGTGCCCATAGGGACGATCATCCTCTCCAGCACGGTCTCGGGCACGCGCTCCAGCCTCAGGGCCTCTCGCGGGAACGGCCCTCGGGGACGTCGCTGGCGCACGGCGGGCCTGAGGATCCAGGCGAACCAGGCGCTCGCGATCCCGCTGAACGAGCCTGCGCTGAACTGCATGCGCGCCGTCGGCTGCGCGAAGCCGCAGTCCCACGTGGGGCCCGGGCGCTGGCCGTTCGCGCGCACCCAAGCCCGCAACGCCAGCGTGGCCAGCACGGCGCAGGCGGCCAGCACTGCCTGGAGCACGCCCAGCGCCGCTACGCCAGGGGGCGGCCCT
>CAZPOZ010000115.1:5315-8102 GCA_964588235.1 uncultured Planctomycetales bacterium | reverse complement strand
CCACGTGGCCGGCGAGCACGCGCTCCTTCAGGTCGAGGAACACGCGCGGCTTGCCGGCCCCCGCCTTGCGCTCGAACGAGCGGACGACGCCGCCCTGCTCGGCCACGTACACGCGATCGCTGCCGTCGGGGGCGACGCCCACGAACACGGGGCGCTCGAAGCTCAGCCCGGTCACCGCCTCGACCACGCGCACCTCGCCCAGGCCGTCGGGGTTGCCTTCCAGGCGCGGGGCGGGGGGCGGCCGGCCGGGCGCCGCGCCCTCCTCGGCACGGGCGCTCCCGAGCGCCAGGGCGGCCGCCAGTCCCAGGATCCCGATGCTGAGCGCCGTGCGCATGCCTGCCTCCAAGGGGGCTGCCGCCCCCGGCCGCGCGGAGTATAGGGAGTGGCCCCCTGCCGCCGTGTGCCGCCTGCCTGACGTGCAACACTTCCGTTGCAAGGTCGGCCTCCTCGCGCGGTCGATACACTGCCCTCCGGGGAGGCCGCGCCGCCCCCCCCGTCCCGCCCTTGGAGTGCCCATGCCGCGCTCTTCGCCCGCCCGCGCGCAGACCCCGTGGAGCGCCGCGCTCCGGCTCGCCGCGCTGCTGGCGGGCGGCGCGCTCCTCGGCCCCTTCCGTGGGGCGGCGGCCGGGGGGGACGCGCCGCCCGCGCCCGCCCCCGCTCCTGCCACGGCCGCCTACGACGTGGCGCCCGACGGCTCGGCTCGCTACCGCGACCTGGAGGCCGCGCTGGACGCGGCCGAGCCCGGGGCGCTCATCCGCCTGGGCCCCGGCCTGTTCGAGGGACGCGTGCGGATCAACAAGCCCGTGACCCTGCGAGGCGCAGGCGCTGCCGCCACGCGCCTGGCCGCCGAGGTCGGCTACGACGAGCAGGCCGCCCGGCGGGAGCGCGACCGCGACGCGGGGCTCAGGCCCACCGTGCTGGTGGCGACCCCGGCGGCCCCGGGGGAGGCGTCCGTGGTGCTCGAGGATCTGACGGTCACCGGCCGCGGGGCCGACCGGCAGGGAGGCGCGCTGATCCAGGTCGCCTCGGGCCAGGCCCGGCTCCTGCGGGTGGCGGCCGTCGGCTCGCCGGGCGACGGCGTCGTGATCGGCCGGGGGGCCGGGGCCACCCTCGAAGGCTGCCTCGTGGCGGGCATCTCGCGCGAGGGGGTCGTCGTGCGCGGCGGCCAGGCCGAGCTCCTGGGCTGCGACCTGCGCGAGATCCGGCACTACGGCGTCCAGATCACCGCCGGGAGCCGCGCGCGCGTGGAGGGCTGCCGCATCCGGGGCGCGCTCTGGCACGGCATCCGCTACGACGACGCCTCCCCCGTGATCCGCGGCAACCGCATCGAGCGCCACGCCCGCAGCGGCATCTACGCCTCGGGGCGCACGCAGGCCGTCGTCGAGGGCAACCTGTTCCTCGACAACGATCTCAGCGGCCTCTCGTGCTGGTTCCACTGCGACGACCTCGTGCGGGGCAACACCTTCGTGTGCGGCAAGCGCGAGGCCCTGGCCGTGATCGGCGCGAGCCAGCCGCGCATCGAGGCCAACGTGATCGTCGGGCACCCGACGGCCGTGCAGGGCTGGCGCTCGAAGGACGCGCCCTTCGTCGGCCCCCTCAGGCTCGAGGGGAACGTGTTCTGGCAGAACGGACGGGTGGCCGTCGTGCCGGACGTGGCCACCGGCGGCGGCGCGTCGTCCGAAGCCGAGCTCCCCTGGGAGGGGCTCGAGGCCCGGGGCAACCGCCGGGCCGACCCGGGCTTCCCCGACCCCGCGCAGGGCGACTACGCGCTCCCCGCTGGCGCGGTGGCGGGCGCGCTCACGCCCGCGCCGGCCGCCAGCCCCTGGCCCGTGGGGCCCGAGGAGGCGGCCTTCGGGCGCGTGCTCGCTGCGGAGCGGCCCGCTCCTCCCTCGCCCTCCGCCCCTCCCGGTGGGGGGGCCAACCCCTACGGACTGGCCCTGGCGTGGGACAAGGCGCTCCGCTCGCTCTCCGACGCCGCGGGGCGCGAGGCCGCCGCGCAGGCGGCCGCCGACGCGCTGGGGAGCGACGACCCCGTGCGGCAGCACGCCGCCTTCGTGGTGCTGTTCCGCACGGCCGACGTGGCCTGGGACCGCGCGGCCCTGCGCCCCCGGCTGCTCGAGCGGCTGGACGCCGCGCAGGGAGCGGCGCTCGTGGACGGGCTGCGCGCCTTGGGCACGCTCGACCCGGGCCCCGCCGACCTGGAGCGCCTGCTCCGGGCCCTGAAGAGCCCTGCGCCAGGTCTGGTCGAGGCGGGTACGGGGCTGCTGCGCCGCTACGCGCACGAAGTCCTCGAAGGACCCGTGGCGGAGGCGGTCCTCCGGCTCCTGGACGAGCCCGGTGAACGCACCCGGCGCGAGGTGCTGCGGGGCCTGTGGGGCGCGCGGGTGCCCCCCGAGGTCGAGGCGCGGCTGCTCGCGCTGGCCGACCCGGAGCAGGCTCAGGCCTACCACGACGTGGTCTACTTCGCCCTGAGCACGCTCCAGGAGAAGTCGCCGGCCGTCGTCGCGGCGCTGGCCCGGGCGGCCGAGCAGCCCGACCCGAACGTGAGCGGGCGCGCCGTCTGGGGTCTCTCGCACGCCGTCGCCGCGGCCGCGCAGCCGGCAGCGGCCGACGTGCTGCTGGCCGTCCTCGAGCAGCGCACCGACGCCGAGACCCGTTCCCAGGCGCTCCGGGGGCTCGCCCTCTACGGCGGCGCGGCGCACCGGGAGCGCCTCGCGGCGCTGCGCGGCCGCCCCGGGCTGGACGCGCACTCGGCGCAGGCCCTGGACGAGGCGCTCGAGCGTCTGG
>CAZPOZ010000115.1:0-5215 GCA_964588235.1 uncultured Planctomycetales bacterium | reverse complement strand
CCCGGGCTGGACGCGCACTCGGCGCAGGCCCTGGACGAGGCGCTCGAGCGTCTGGGCCAGCGCCTGGGCCGCTGAGCGCGGGCCGCCGCCCGGCCGGGCCGCGTGCCCTGCTATCCTCCCCGTCAGCGCGCGGAGGATCGCCGGCCATGACGCAGGATGCCCAGCCGGCCGGCACCGCGGGGCCCCGGCCGGGCCCCCCGGTCTTCGAGGGGGCCACGCTGCTGGGCCTGTACCGCGTGGAGCGGCGGCTGGACGAGGGGGGGATGGGCGCCGTCTACCTGGCGCGCAACGAGAGCCTGGGCACGCCCGTGATCGTCAAGGTGCCGCACGTCCAATACGTCGGCACCCCGGGCTTCCTCGAGCGCTTCCGCCGCGAGATCGAGGGCCTGGTGCGCCTGCGCCACGCCCACGTGGTGTCGATCCTCGCCCAGGGGCAGCACGAGGGCATGCCCTACTGCGTGCTCGAGTACCTCGAGGGAGGCAGCCTCGCCCGGCGCCTGGCCGACCAGGGGGTCCAGTCGCCCGACGAGGTGCTGGCCTGGCTGCCCGCCGTGGCCGAGACCCTCGACTACGTCCACGCCCGCGGCCTGATCCACCGCGACGTCAAGCCCGCGAACATCCTCTTCGACGGCTCGGGCGGGGTGTTCCTCTCCGACTTCGGCATCTCCAAGGTGCTGGGCGAGGTGCCCACGCAACCGAGCCTGACCAGCACGGGGCTCGGGCCCGGCTCGCCCCAATACATGGCGCCCGAGCAGGGCCTGGGCGGCGCGCTCACCCCGGCGGCCGACCAGTACGCGCTGGCGGTGACCGTCTACGAGTGCCTGGGGGGCTCGGCGCCCTTCGCCGGGGCGACGCCCATCCAGGTGCTGGTGCGCAAGGGGATGGAGGATCCGCCCGACCTCGGCTCGCTGGCGCCGGCGCTCGCGCCGGGAGCCGCGCGGGCGGTGATGAAGGCCCTGCGCCGTGACCCCCGCGAGCGGCACGCGTCCTGCGCCGCCTTCGCCGCGGCGTTCGCCGCCGGCCTGCCGGGGGGCGCGCGGGCCGCCGCGGCCGGAGCGCTCGCGCAGACGCCGCCCACCGTGGTGGTGCCGGGCCCGGCGCCGGGCGAGGCGCCGGCGCGCCCGGACGCCTCCGCCCCGGCCGCGGGCCGCCGCCGCGCCGTGGCGCTCGTCGCCCTGGCCGCGGCTGCCGGGCTCGGGGTCGTGCTGGCGCGCGGGACCGGCGGGGGGCGCCCCGCCGCCCCCCCGGAGCCCGGGCAGAGCCCGCCGGTGGAGGCCCGGGCGCCGCAGCCCCTGCCGCCGCCGGCCCGGCCCGCTCCCGGGCCCGCGCCTGCGCCGGCGCCGGCGCCGGCGCCGCAGGCGACCCTGCGCTGGATGGCCCCTCAGGAAGGCGAGTGGATCGGTCGCGAGTCGGCCCTGGCCCTCGTCGCGGCGGCGGGGCTCCCGGAGGGCGCAGGGCTCACGATCGCGGGCCAGCCCGCCGCGCTCGTGGACGGCGTGTACCGGGCGGAGGTCGCGCTGCGCGACCTGCCCGAGGGCCCGCAGGTGCTCGAGGCCGCGGCGCCTGCGCAGGGGCTGAGCGCGCGCCGGACGATCCGCGTGGATCGCAGCCCGCCGCGCCTCGTCGTCGAGGCGCCGTCCACGGCCGAGCTCGAGACGCAGGCCGCCACGGCCGAGCTGCGGGGGCAGGTCCTGGACGCGGCCCCCGTGCGGCTCACGGCCGACGGCGAGGACGTCGCCGTGGCCGAGGGCGGCGCCTTCACCCTGCGCGTCGCGCTCGCCCCCGGGGCGAGCCGCAGCGTGACGCTGCAGGCCCGCGACGCGGCGGGCAACACGGCCGACGCGGGGCCCTACGTCCTGCGGCGCGCGCGCCCGCTCCACCGGGTCGGCCTCGCGCTGGAGTCGCCGGCCCCCGGCGCCGTGCTCGGCGCGCGCGAGGTGGAGGTCGTCGGGAGCCTCGAGGCCGAGGGGGTCCCGGCGGGGCTGGCCGTGCGCGTGAACGGCGAGGCGGCCGTGCTCGTCGGGGCCCGCTTCCGCGCGCGCGTGCGCGCCGCGGCGGACGGGGAGCTCGAGCTGGTCGTGACCGCGTCGGGCGAGGGCTACGCCGCGGCCGAGCTGCGCCGGAAGGTCGTGCTCGACGCCACCCCGCCGGTCCTGACGCTGCTCGCGCCCGGCAAGTCGCCGGTGGTGACGCCCGACGCCGTCGTGCGCTTCGAGGGCCGCGTGGCCGAGGCCCGGCTGGCCGCGCTGACGATCGACGGCGAGCCGGTCGTGCCCGACGCGGAGGGCCGCTTCCACGCCGACGTGCCCGCCCGCGCGCAAGAGCGCACGGTCGAGGTGCGGGCCACCGACCGCGCCGGCAACGCGGCCGCGCCGCTGAGCGTGCGCGTGCGCCGCGACGCCCCGCTCGTGCTGACCGTGGCGCACCCGCGCGAGGGCCAGCGCCTGCCCACGCGCACGAACACCTGGATCCCGGTCGTCGGGCGCGTGGAGCACCTCCAGCCCGGCGACGAGGTGCTGGTGAACGGCTCGGGGGCCGAGGTGGCCCCGGACGGCAGCTGGCTGATCGGGGTCGAGATCGAGGAGAAGGGCGCGCAGACGATCGAGGTCTCGGCCCGCCGCGGGGGGCGCGTCGTCGCCCGGACGCGCGTGCCCGTGGTGCTCCTGGACGAGGACCACGCGCCGATCTCGCCCTACCGGGGCGTCCCGGCCGGGCAGCGGGGGGCGCGGCTGCCCTGGCACCACGACCCGCAGGCCGCTCGGGCCGAGGCGCGTCGGACGGGGCGTCACCTGCTGACCTGGTTCGCCCGGTCCGAGTACAGCGTCTGGGACTGGTACGTGGACGACCACTGGTTCGCCGACCCGACGGTGCTCGCCTTCCTGCGGGAGCGCTTCGTGCTGCTGATCATCGACTCGCACCCGGAGCGCGCCGCCGGGCCCACGGGATCGGAGCGATTCGAGCACTCGCTCAGGCTGCTCGTGCAGGGCGCGCCCACGATCGTCCTGGGGACCTCGAGCGACGTGCCGTACGCGCACGTCGAGTCGCGCCAGCCGGATCCCGCCGGCTTCCGCGCGCTCGTCGAGAAGCTGCTGGACGGCGGGCGCGCGGTCGAGCGCGTGCTCGCGGGTCCGGCGTCCGCCGACGAGGCGACGCTGGCGAGCGCGCTGACGGTGCTCGAGCAGCAGCCGGGCGCGCGCACGACCGAGCTGCGCGCCCTGGCGCTCGAGGCGCAGCGCCGGGATGCGGAGAGCGCGAAGGGGTTGAGGGCGCGCGGAGCCCAGCTGGCGCAGCAGCTCGCCGAGGCGGAGCAGATGCGCGCGCTGCTCCGGGCCCACGACGAAGGTGCGTGGGACGAGGTCGTGCTGCAGCTGCAACGGCACCCTCATCTGCGGAGGATGAACTATTTCTCCGACTTCGTCTTCGGCGCGGTGCGCTACCTGCTGGAGGCCGGCCGGCGGCCGGAGGCGCGCCTGGTGCTGGCGCTGCTCGACGGGCACGAGTCGCTGCGGCACGCGAGCACGCGCCGCACCTACGAGCAGGCCCGCGCAGCGGTCGGGGAGTGAGGGGCGCGAGGCGGGGAGCCGCGCTCAACGGCCCTCGGCCGGTGATCCCGGGACCGCCTCGAACGCGCGGAGCACGCGGCCCACCTCCGCGCGCTGCGCGGGCGTGATCGCCGCGCCGCCGTAGCGCGCCGCCACGAGCCGGTCCAGGGTCGCCGCGGCCGGCCCCGCCACCTCGGGGGCCACCCCGGCCTCCTCGAGCCGACGAGCGAGGCCGGGCCCCACGACGGCGGCCTGCGCGCAGCCCAGGCGGGCCGCGAGCAGCCCCGCCAACGGTCCGGCGAGGTCGAGGGCGGGGTCGCGCAGCGCGGCCTCGAGCGCCGCGGCGGCCGCGGCCGCCCGAGCCACCCGGGGGTCGTCGGCCGCGGCCCGGCTGCGCCGGCCCCGCACCCAGGCCCGAGCCAGGCCGAGCACCAGGGCCGCAAGCAGGGCCCAGAGCCAGCGGGGCGCCGGCTTCGGTCCCGGGTCGGGCCGGCCCGCCCCGTGGGCGCCCGGACGCGGGCGCACCTCGAGCGGCAGCGGTGCGCTGCGGGCCACGACGTAGCGCGCGGGCGGGCCCGGGTCCAGGTGCGGCAGCGCCACGGCCGGCACCTCGCGCAGCGTGGAGGAGAGCGGCACGAGCGAGACGCGCACCACCTTGGGCAGCGGCCCGCCCGGGTCGAGCACGCCCAGCACGTGGAAGCCTTCGAGGCTGCCCAGGTCCGGGGCGGGCAGCGTCTCGTGGGAGCCCTCGCCGGCCACCGTCAGCCTCAGCTCGAGGGCGACGCCCTCGTCCGCCTGCGGCGGCTCGACGGCCGCCTCGAGCGTGAAACGCCCGATCGCCCCCCGCCAGCCGGCAGGGCGGCCTTCCTCCGGCGGCGGCAGGCCCGTGAGCGCCAGCGGCTCGCCGGCCACGCGCGCCTGAGCCGTGGCCTCGGGCACGCGCTCGCCCAAGAGGCCCATGCGGAAGCGCTCGGCCCAGGCGAAGGTCGCCGTGGGCGGCGGCAGCGTCACGGCGCCCGGCCGCAGCACCTCGGCGCGCTGTCGGAGCGCCAGGCGCGCGAAGGTGCGGCCCGCGCGGTCCACGGGGTCGAGCCGCTCCGCGGCCAGCACCCGGTCGCCCAGGGCCAGGGTCGGGCCCCCGGCCGCCCCCTCGGGTTCGCCCCGCAGCCGCAGCGCCTGCGCCGCCTCCCCCCAGCCGGGGGCGACGCTCAGCGGCAGGTCCAGGTGGCGCGCGGAGAGCGGCACGCCGCGCTCGGCCAGCCAGGCCTCGTCCACCTCCAGCTCGAGGGTGAGGGTGAGCACCTCGCCCACGAACCCCGTGGAGCGCGGCGCACGCAGCGCCACGCGCACGCGCTGCTCCGCCGGCGGCTCCTCGGCCCCGACGGCCCCCGCCCCGAGCCCGCCCGCGAGCGCGAGCGCGAGCACCCGCGGCAGGAGCAGGCCCGGGCGCAGGCGGCCCCGGGACGGCGGTCGCGGCCCCGGGTTCACCAGTCGCGCTCCGCACCGGCGGCGCCCTCGCGGCGCGCGCGACGTGCCTCGCGCCGGGCCCGCTCCTGCGCGCGCAGCACCTCGAGGAGCCGTTCGACCTCGGCGGCGCCCAGCGCGCCCGTCTCCACCGCCGGCGCCGGCGCCGGCGCGGCCGCGGGCGTCGCGCCCGGCGGAGGCGGAGGCGG
>CAZPOZ010000114.1:0-8126 GCA_964588235.1 uncultured Planctomycetales bacterium | reverse complement strand
CCTGCTGCGAGGCCTGCGCGGCCACGGCCGCGAAGGCCAGCCCGGCCCGCGCCCGCTCGCCCCGCGCCAGCGTCTCGCAGGCGGCGGCCGTGCGCAGCGCCGCCAGCGCCTCCGACGTGCGCTTGACCTGCTGGAGCATCATGCCCAGCGCGTAGCCGTCCTCCGGAGCCAGCGGCTGATGCGCCGCGTCCCAGGCGGTCAGGAACTCCCGGCTGCGGAGCTCGAGCAGGTTGGGCTTGCGCTTGGCCGGGTCGCCGTTCTCCTTGAGCGCCTCGGCCCAGGCCTGGGCGGGCTTGAGGGGCGCGGGCGCAGCCTCGGGCGCCGGGGCGGGCGGCGGGGCCGGGGCCGGCGCGGGCGCCGGGTCCTCCGCTCCCGCCGGCGCGGCGCACAACGCAGAGGCCACCACCGTCACCCAGCCTGCGACGCGCAAGGACGACATGCCGACACCTCCGGGGGACCAAGCGGCAGTGTACGGCCCCCCCGGCCTCCCTGCCCCCACGGGGGACCTTGCCCCCGGGGGCGGCCGCGCCGATGCTGGCCCCGTGCCCCCCGCGCCGACCTCCGCCCGCCCGCGCCTGGCCGTCGTCGGCGCCCGCCGCGCGCGCAGCGGGGTGGGCGGCTGGCTGGCCCGCCACCTCGCGGCAGCCGGCGCGGAGATCGCCGCGGTCGTCGGCTCGCGCCTGGTCACCGCCCTCGAGGCCGCCGAGGCCCTGGCCCCCGACCTCGGCCACCGCCCGATCCCCCTGGCGCACGCCGACGACCTCGAGCGCCTGCCCGACCTCGCCGGCCTGGTGATCGCCTCGCCCCACGAGACCCACGAGGCCTGGCTGCGCTGGGCGGTCGGCCGCGGGCTCCACGTCCTGTGCGAGAAGCCGCTCGTCTGGGGCGGGGAGGGGGCCCCGCTGGCCGCGGCGGCCTGCGCGCGGCGCTTCGCGCAGCGCGGGCTCCACCTGGTCGTCAACGCCCAGCACCCCTGGTCGTTGCCGGCCTTCTTCGCGCTGCATCCCGAGGTCCGGCCCGGGGCCGTCACCCGCCTCGAGGTCGCGCTCGCGCCGCCCTCGCGCGGCCTGGCCATGCTCCCCGACGCGCTGCCCCACGCGCTGAGCCTGCTGCACGCCCTGGCCCCCGACCCCGAGGGCCGCGTCGAGCCGCGCTCGGCGGCCTGGGGCGACGACGAGGGCCGCTCGCTCGCGCTGCGCTTCGCGTACCACGGCGCGGGGCGTGCGATCGAGGTCGACGTGGCCCTGGAGGAAGGCGGCCCGCCGCCGCGGCCGATGCGCCTGGCGCTCGACGGGCGGTCGGCGACGCGCCGCGTCGAAGCGGCCGGCTACGCGCTGCGCTACGAGGACCAGGGCCGCAGCGTGCCCCTCCCCGACCCCATGGCCGCCCTGTGCCGCGACTTCCTGCGACGGCTCACGCAGCGCGCCGCGCCCACGCCCGACCCCTCCGCCGTGCCCGGCGTGGCGCAGCTCGCCTGCCTGGCCGCCTCCGTGCCGGCGCCCCGCCTGACCGAGATCGCCTTCCCGTGAGCGCCGACGCCACGCGCCCGGACCCCCTGCCCCCGGCGGCCGGCGCGCCCACGCCCGCCCCCGTGCACGACTTCGTCGCCAAGCTGCGCCAGCCGGGGCTGCACGCGCGCGTCGTCGAGTACGTGGCCTGGCAGCGCGCCTGCCGCCAGGCCGAGCGGGCCGGGGCCCCGGGCCCGGCGCTGCCCGCCTGGGCGCCGCTCTCGATCAACCTGGATCTGACCACCGCCTGCAACTTCGCCTGCGACCACTGCATCGACTTCGAGACGCTCAACTCCGGCGTCGCGCACGACGACGCCGCCCTACTGCGCTCGCTGAGCGAGATGGCCGCCCGCGGCCTGCGCAGCGTGATCCTCATCGGCGGCGGCGAGCCGACGGTGCATCCGGGCTTCCCGCGCGTCGTGCGGCACCTCAAGTCGCTCGGGCTGCAGGTGGCGGTGGTGAGCAACGGCAGCCGCAACGGCCGCCTGCTCGAGGTGGCCGACGCGCTGGGGCCCGGCGACTGGGTGCGCCTCTCGCTGGACGCGGGCACCGACGCGACCTTCCAGGCCCTGCACCGGCCCAAGCGGCCGATCACCCTGGAGGCCATCTGCGCGGGCATCCCGCCGCTGCGGGCCCGCAGCCCGGCCGTGCGCGTGGGCTTCTCGTTCATCCTGATCTGGCGCGGGGCCAGCCGCGGGCCCGGCGTGCCGCTCGTGGACAACCTGGACGAGATGGAGGCCGCCGCGCGCCTGGCCCGCGACTCGGGTTTCTCCTACGTGTCGTTCAAGCCCTGGCTGGCCCGCGCGGCCGACGGCGCCGAGGTGATGGACCCCGCCGCGGCGCAGGAGGCCGAGGCCCGGCTCGCGGAACGTGTGGAGCGCGGCCTGGAGGCCGCGCGCCGGCTCGAGGCGCCCGGCTTCCGCGTGCTGGAGAGCACGAACCTGAGGCTCCTGCGCAGCGGCGCCTGGCGGGCGTGGACGCGCCAGCCGCGCACCTGCCACCTCCAGGTGCTGCGGCAGGTGCTCTCGCCCCTGGGGCTGTGGAACTGCCCGGCCCACCGCGGGGTGCAGAAGGCGCGCATCGCGGGCCGCGACGCCTACGTGGACGCCGAGGCCGCCGCGGCCACGGCCCGGGCGGCCGAGGGGCTGCTGCGGGGCTTCGACGCGGCGCACGAGTGCCGCGAGGTGACCTGCCTCTACAACGCGGCCAACTGGTGGATCGAGGCGGCCGTCGAGGACCCCTCGCGCCTGGGCGCGCCGGCCGCGCTCCCCGAGGAGGACGCCTTCCTGTGAAGAAGCTCCTGCGCCTGGAGATCCGCGCCGACCGCGCGGCGGTCACGCGGCCCGACGAGGGGTTCCTGCGCCTGCGGCGCCTGACCCTGGCGAACGTGTTCTCCGACGGCACGCGCTCGGCCGAGTACCCCTGCGACATGGTCTCCCGGCGTCAGCAGGACGCGGTGGCCGTCGTGGTCTGGAGCCGGGGGCGGCGCGGGGAGGTCTCGGTGCTGCTGCGGGAGAACCTGCGGCCGCCGATCTGGCTGCGCCGCACGAAGACCTTCGTGCAGCCCGAGCGTCGGCGCTTCGACCTCGTGCCCGAGATCGTGGCCGGGCTGCTCGAGCCGGGCGACCGCGGGCCGGGGGGCCTCGCGCGCCGCGCCGCCGCGGAGGTGCTGGAGGAGGCGGGGCTGCGGGTCCGGCCGGCCGACACGCGCGCGCTGGGCGGACCGCTGTTCCCCAGCCCCGGGATCACCGACGAGAAGGTCTTCTTCCGCCACGTCGAGGCCGACCTGGGCGCGCGGGGCCGGCCGACGGGGGACGGCTCGGTGCTGGAGGAGGCCGGGCGGGTGATCGTGCTGCCGCTGGTGGAGGCGCTGGCCCGCTGCCGCGACGGCCGCATCCCCGACATGAAGACCGAGGTCGGGCTCACGCGGCTCGAGGCGCTGCTCAGGCCGCGGCGCCGGGGGACGTAGCCCTTCGCGCCGGCGGCGCCGCGTCCGTCCGGTTCCGCGGCGCTCAGCCGCCGCAGGCCAGGCCGCCCGCGGCCTCGGGCGGCTGACGCACCGCGGGGCGGGGGTCCAGGCCACGGTCGATCCGGGCCTTCAACGCGTCCAGGGGCTGCCAGAGCTGCAGGGCCCACTCGGATGTCGGGGCCTGCGAACGGAGGGCGCGAAGCGGTGGGCTGCCCTCGAGGGTGCGCAGGATCCTGAAGGCCTGCTTGAAGTCTGCGGGGGTCGCGCGATCGGCGTGCAGCCGCGCGTGGTCGAGCGCTCGGCGCGCCCACTCCAGCGCCCGGGACCGCCAGCCGGCCCGCGCCGCCTCGTCCAAGCCCTCCACCTCGGGCGACTTGCCGGCCCCCGCCGCCGCCGCGGCCTGGGCGGCGTCGGCCCAGTCCGGCGCCTCACAGCCCTGCGCCGTCGAGGCGCAGCGCTCCGCCGCCAGGGCGTACAGCCGCGCGGACAGCAGCGGACGCTCCAGCAGCCACGCCACGGCGGCCAGGTCCTCCAGCGCGTCCGGCTCCACCGAGGCGATCAGGCCTGGGTCGCGCGTGAGGGCCTCCGCGCGCCGCTTCTGCTGCTCCCAGGCGTCGAGGGTGCCAGGGAGCACCGTGTCGCCGGACGGGCCCAGCCGGGAGCGCAGCCGCGGGTCGTCGAGGATCACCCGGACCCGCTGCAAGTCCAGCCGCAGGAGCGCCACGCCGTACTCCATCCACTTCCGTTCCACGCGCTCCGACGGCGGGGCCAGCTGAAGCTCGCGCGCGGCCGCAGGGTAGTCTCCGAGCTCCCACAGCGCCACCAGCCGCTGGCCCAGCGCGCCCTCCGCCCGCCCCACGTCGCCGGCCTCGCGATACCCGGCCTCGGCCAGCCGCAGCGATGGGAGCGCCTCCTCCCACTGCAGCGCTGCCCGCAGGAGGCACCCCCGCGCCAGGTGCAGGCGCGGGGGCGCCTCGGGGCCCGGCGTGAGCGCGTCTGCTGCCGCGAGCAGGCCCTCGAGCTGCCCCTCCACGCAGGCCAAGCGCACGACCTCGCCGACACCGTCGTCGATGGTGGACGAGGAGTCGAGGCTTCGTGCGAGCCACTCCACAGCCAGGGGCAGCTCCCGGCGCAATACGCTGGACAGGCAGACGACGTAGGCGGGCCAGCTCCCCTCGCCTCCCAGGCGCCGACAGGCCTCCGCCGCCCGATGGAGGGGCTCCACCTCGCCCCGCAAGTACGAGGCCAGGCCCCACAGCGCCCAGGTCCAAGGGATGTCGGGCCGCAGTGCCAGGGTCGCGGTCGCGTAGGGCGATGCTTCCGCCTGCCGTCCATCGTCGAAGAGCAGCACGACGGCCAGCAGCGCGTTGGCCAGCAGGTCGCCCGGATGGAGGGCCTGGAACGCACGCAGCGGAGCGTCGGCAGCGCTCGCCTCTCCCATCGCCACGAGCCGGAGGACGACCGGCAGCAGGCTGGCGCGGTCCCACGGCGTGGCGCCGCGCTCAGCCAGGAGCGCCTTGATGGCTTCCGCGCTGCTCGCAGACCGCAGGCGGCGCCTCCAGGGGTCGTCGTCCAGCTCGTCCAGCACGCGATCCAGCCAGTCCGCGTCGGCCCCCTCCTCGGTACCGGCCTCCAACACGTGCAGCGCGATGAGCAGCCCGTCACGCGCGCGAGAAGTCCGCACGCGGGCGGCGGCCTCCGCGGGCGTCCGCTCGCCCACGCCGAGGCCGTGACGCGAGAGCAGCGTGCGCAGCGTGCCACCGGAGGGATCGCGCACGGGGGCCGGGGGGTGCGTCGGCGGCCCGTGGCCGGGCTCGCCGTGCGCGCCCCCCCCGCCCAGGAGCTCCAGCACGCCCCAGCCCGCCTGCTCGAGCTCCCGCTCCAGATCCAGGTCGCGCCGCGCCGCGGCCGCGGTCTCCCGCGCGAGGTGCAACCCCGCCTCGACGCGCGCCAACAGCCCGGCGGCACGGGCCCCGAGGTCGGCAGGCACCCCCTCCTGGGCGGCGGCCACCTCGGCCGCCCTCGCGGCCGGAAGCGCGCGCTCCCAGTCGGCCTCCGTCCCCGTGGCCTGGGCGCGCTCCTCCAGGCCCCGCGCCTCGGCGACGAGCCCTCCGACCGAGCCCTGCAGGCGGTCCACGCGCCGTCGCTCCGCCTGCTCGCGGCTGACCCACAGCGCGCTCCCGGCGAGCACGAGCACGACGATGGCCGCCGACAGGCGCCGGGCGGTCCTCCGTCGGCGGGCCTCCGCTGCGGCGCTCCCCCGGGCTTCGGCCTCCGCGGCCAGGGCGGACCGGACGCGCGCCTCGATGGCCAGGCGATGCTCCCGCAGGCGGCCGGCCACGACGCCCGCGTCAGGCGGGCGGGCCTCGGGCGCCGCCGACAGGCATTCCTCGGCGAGGCCCACGAGCGCCGGATCGGCCGCGCAGGCGGCCAGACGCCTGCGCGCGTCGGACACGTCCCCCCGCGCCGCGCACCGGATGCGCTCCGCCGTCGTGCCCGTGTGTGGCGGCGTCCCCGTGAGGACCTCGCACAGGATCCCGCCCAGCGAGAAGACGTCCGTGCGCTGGTCGAGGAGGGAGGTGTCGCCCCGCGCCTGCTCAGGCGCGAGGTACCCCGGCGTCCCCAGCACGCTCCCGGGCAGGGAGTCGTGCTCCGGCGTGCCGCTCCGCAGCGTGCGCACGTGCGTCGAGCCCGGCGTCAGCGGCCGCGTGGCGGGCTCCGGGACCTGCCGGCCCAGCACCTTGGCCATGCCCCAGTCCATCACCAGGACCTCGCCGTACGGCCCCAGCATGACGTTCTCGGGCTTGAGGTCGCGATGGACGACGCCCTTGGCGTGGGCGTAGGCCACCGTCTGGCAGACCGACTCCAGCACGCCCAGGAAGTAGGGCAGCTCCTCCGAGGGCGAAGCGCGTCGCGCCAGCGCCTCGTGCAGCGTCTGCCCCTTGACCAGGCGCATGGCGAAGTAGGGCCGGCCCTGCTCGTCCAACCCCAGGTCGTGGACCGGCGCGATCCCCGGGTGCTGGAGCTGCCCGGCGAGGCGGGCCTCGTCCAGGAAGCGGCGCACCATCTCCGGGTCGCTGCACAGGTCGTCGTGCAGCCGCTTCACCGCCAGGTCGCGGTCCAGGAGCCCGTCGCGCGCCCGGAGGACCGTCCCCATGCCGCCCTGGGCGATCTGCTCCAGGGGCTCCACGCGGCGCCCTCCGCCTTCGGCCAGACGACGCAGCAGCTCGCCCACCCCCTCCTGCGCCCGACCGGGCGGTCCCGGCTCCGGCGTGGGCGGTTGGGCGGGCATCGCGCCCAGTCTAGCGGCACGCGGGCGCGGGAGCCGGCCCGGGACCCGGCCCGGCGCCCGCCGCGTAGGCTCTCGGGATGCCCCCCCACGCGGTCGTCACCGGCGCGTTCAGCTTCCTGGGCGCCGCCGTGGCGCGCGAGCTGCGGGCGCGGGGCTGGACGGTGAGCACCCTCACGAACCGCCGGCCGCCGGCGGGCGTGGACCCGTGCCTGCGCGTCGAGCCGCTGCGCTTCGAGCCCGCCCACCTCGAGCGCGTGCTCGACCGCGCCGACCTGCTGGTGAACACCTACTGGGTGCGGCTGCCCGCGCACGGCGCCACCTTCGACCAGGCGGTGGCGCGCTCGACCCTCCTCGTGGAGGCCGCCGTGCGCGCCCGCGTGCGGCGGCTCGTGCACGTCAGCGTCAGCAACGCAGCGGCCGGCCGGACCCTGGGCTACTACGACGGCAAGGCCCGCGTGGACGAGGTCGTGCGCCGCTCGGGCCTCGGCCACGCGATCGTGCGCCCGACCCTGGTCGTGGGCCCGGGCGACGTGCTGACCTCGAACATCGCCTGGCTGCTGCGACGCCTGCCCCTGTTCCTCCTGCCCGGCGCCGGCCGCTGCCGGCTCCAGCCCGTGACGCTGGACGACGCGGCGCGGGTCGTGGCCGGTGCGGCCGCCGCCGGGGCCGACCTCGACCTGGACGCCGCCGGCCCGGAGATCCTGAGCTTCGCGGAGTACGTGGCCCTCGTGGCCCGCGCCGTCGGCCGGCGCCCCTGGCTCGCGCCCGCTCCACGGGGTCTGACCCTGGCGGCGCTGCGCCTGCTCTCGGCCCTGCTGCACGACGACCTGCTCACGCGCGAGGAGCTGCTGGGCCTGGAGCAGGAGCTGCTCGTCTCCAGGGCCCCCCCCACCGGCGCCTCGTCGGTCTCGGCCTGGCTGCTCGCGCACGGCGCAGGCCTCGGGCACCGCTACGTGAACGACCGGCGCCGCCGCGTGGGCGCGGAGCGGCACGCGCCGCTCGTCACCGCCTGAGGCGCGGCCCGCGCGGGGCGCTGCCCCGGAGGCTGGCCCCGCGCACCGGGGGCCGTACCCTCCCCGGCATGACCCACGACTCCTTCGGCACGCGCGATACGCTCACGGTCGGCCCGACCCGCTACGCGATCTCCAGCCTCGGACGGCTCCCGGGGGCCGCGCGGGCCCAGGCGGCCCGCCTGCCCGCGAGCCTCAAGGTGCTGCTCGAGAACCTGCTGCGGCGCGAGGACGGGGTGATCGTCACGCGCGCCGACGTCGAAGCCGTCCTGGGCTGGGACCCCCAGGCGGCGCCGTCGCGCGAGATCCAGTTCATGCCCGCGCGCGTCGTGCTGCAGGACTTCACC
>CAZPOZ010000113.1:0-8141 GCA_964588235.1 uncultured Planctomycetales bacterium | reverse complement strand
GGGTCGAAGGCGTCGCGCAGCCCGTCGCCCAGGAAGTTGAGCGACAGCAGCGTGAACGCCAGGAACAGGCTCGGGAACAGGAGCAGCCACCAGTCCATCTGCACGGGGTTGATCACCTTCACCGCCTCGCTCACCAGGAAGCCCCACGACAGCTTCACGCCCAGGCCGAGGTACGAGAGGAAGGACTCGAGCAGGATCACGGCCGGCACCTGCAGGGTGGCGTAGACCACGATGACGCCCAGGCAGTTGGGCAGCAGGTGCCGCAGGATGATGCGCGCGTCGGAGGCCCCGAGCAGCCGCGCCGCCAGCACGAACTCCTGGTCGCGCAGGGTGAGCACCTGGCCCCGGACGATGCGGGCCATCGTGAGCCACTGGACGAGCCCCAGGGCCGCGAACACCGGGATCGGGTCGTTCCGGTCGCTCTCCGAGAAGGTCAGCATGATCAGGATGACCAGGAACATGTACGGGATGCCGTACATGAAGTCCACGAAGCGCATCATCACGTCGTCGACCCGGCCGCCGTAGTAGCCGGAGATCGCGCCGTAGAGCGTGCCGATCACCACGCAGACGAAGGTGCCGACGATGCCGACGAGCAGCGAGGTGCGCCCCCCCAGCAGCACGAGCGTGGCGTAGTCCCTTCCCAGGTTGTCGGTGCCGAACCAGGCCTCCGCGCTGGGCGGGCGGTTGTAGAGCTCGGGGCGCGGCTTCACCGACAGGTCCAGCACCCACGGCAGCAGCGAGCAGGTCGCCACGATCAGCAGCAGGCAGACCGCGCCGGCCACGGCGAGGCGGTTGCGCCGCAGACGCCTCCAGGCGTCCTTCGAGAGGGAGGTGCCGGTCTCCGCCGTCGCCGGGGGAGGGCGCGGGCCCGGGGCGGGGGACGCGGGGGAGCCCGTCATCGGCGCTCCCTCACCCGC
The DNA here is from genome assembly GCA_964588235.1 of uncultured Planctomycetales bacterium. Taxonomy (GTDB): domain Bacteria; phylum Planctomycetota; class PLA2; order PLA2; family JAEUHO01; genus CAZPOZ01. The sequence goes on along the minus strand of CAZPOZ010000113.1, from coordinate 7,224 downwards.
GGATCGAGCCAGGGCAGGGCCAGGTCCACGAGCAGGTTGAAGACGATCACGATGCCGCATTCCAGCAGCACCGTGCCGAGGACGACGTAGTAGTCGCGGTTCACGGCGCCGTTGACGAACCAGCGGCCCATCCCCGGGATGCCGAAGAGCGTCTCGATCACGAACGAGCCCGTCACGATGCCGGCCGCCGCCGGCCCGAGGTAGGAGACCACGGGCACGATCGCCCCGCGCAGCGCGTGCTTGAGCACGACGGCGCGCTCCGGGAGCCCCTTCGCCCGGGCCGTGCGCACGAAGTCCTGGGACATCACCTCGAGCGTGCCTCCGCGAGCCAGGCGCGCGACGTAGGCCGAGTAGGGCAGGGCCAGGGCCACCGCGGGCAGCAGCAGGTGGGCGTAGGTGCCCCAGCCGGCCACCGGCAGCACCGCGAAGGGCTTGCCCAGGGAGAAGACGACCAGCAGGATCGAGGCGATCACGAAGGAGGGCAGCGAGACGCCCACGACGGCGAAGCCCATGCTGGCGTAGTCGCGGGCCGTGTTCGGGCGCAGCCCGGCGCGCACCCCCAGGAACAGGCCCAGGCCGACCGCGATCACCAGCGCCAGGAGGCCGAGCGCCAGGCTCACCGGCAGGGCGGGCAGCAGCACCTCGGTGACGCTGCGCCCCTGCACCTTGATGCACGGTCCCAGGGTGCCCTCGACGACGATCCCCCGCAGGTAGCGGGCGAAGAACTCGCAGCCGCCCAGGAAGCCCTTCTGGGGGATGCCGTACAGGCGCTGCTGCTGCGCGAGCACCTCGGGGGGCGCCACCTTCTCGCTGGCGAAGGGGCTGCCCGGCACGTGGAACATGAGCTGGATGCTGACGAAGATCAGCAGCGCGAAGAGCGGCAGCGACCACAGGGTGCGCAGCAGCACGGCGCGGGGGAGCCAGGCCAGGGCCGCGGCCCCGAGGACCAGCCCCACGCCGCCCGCCAGGACGGTGCCGAGCGCCTCGCCCGGGCGCAGCAGCAGCCAGGCCAGGAAGGCCACGGTGAGCGCGCCGCCCACGCGCACGGGGGTGGGACGCTCAGCGCGCAAGCGGGGCCTGGGCGGAGGCGCGCATGCGCACCTCCCGGAACGGGTGCAGGTCCTGCAGGTTGGGCACGCGCTGGCCGTCGATCTCCAGCCAGCCGTAGAAGCCCTCGATGCGCGGGCTGGCGATGCCCGTGTACTGGTAGAAGTAGATCGGCAGGATGGGCACGGCGTCCTGGCACAGGATCGCCTCCGCCTCGCGGAACAGGTGGAAGCGCAGCGCGCGGGCCGCGTCCAGCCTGGGCTGCACGCCGGCGGCGGCGGCCAGCGCGGCCAGGTGGGCGCGCGCCCGCTCCGGCTCCTTCAGCCGCTTGAGCACGCTCTCCCGCACGGCCTCCGGCCCCTCGGCGAAGGCGATCGGGTCGCGGGCCAGCTCGATGAGCCGGTCGTAGAAGGGGTCGCCCCAGCCCGTCTGGTTGTTGCCGCCCTTCGTGAGCCACATGTCGAGGAAGGTGTTCGGGTCGCCGTAGTCGCCCACCCAGCCGGCCCGCTCGACGTCGTAGTTCAGGCGCTTGACGTCCTCCAGGATCGCCTGCCACTCCTTGTTGTTGGCCACCGCCTTGATGCCCAGGTTGAGCTCCCACTGGGAGGCGATGTACTCGGCGATCTTCTTGTGCATGTCGTCGGTGTTGTAGACGACCGTGAACTCGGGGAAGCCGCGCCCGCCGGGGAAGCCGGCCTCGGCCAGCAGGGCCCGCGCCGCGACCGGGTCGTAGCGCAGCGCCCCCTCGGGCGGGTCGTAGCCCTCGATGGCGGGCGGCACGATCGTGGCCGCCACGGGCTCGCCCTTGCGGGTGATCTGCTCCACGATCACACGGCGGTCGAAGGCCAGGCCCAGCGCCTTGCGCACGCGCACGTCGCTGAAGGGCGGCTTGCTGCAGTTGATCCGGTAGAAGTACGTCGCCAGGCCGGGGCTGCCGTAGAAGTCGGGCCGCCCCTTGAGCACGTCGATCAGGTCCGGCGGGTACATCGTGGGCAGCCAGTCGGCGTCGCCCGTCAGGTAGAGGTTGAGGGCCAGCGCGCGCTGATCGTGGGGCAGGACGTCCACGGTCGTGAGGTGGACCGCGTCGCGGCCCCAGTAGGTGGGGCTCTTGCGCAGGCGGATCTTCTCGTTCACGCGCCACGACTCGAGCACGAAGGGCCCGTTGCCCACCAGGCGCCCCTCGCGGAACCACGAGGTGGGCCAGCGTTCCACCGTGGCCCGGTGGACCGGGTAGGTGGGGTAGAAGGCCGTCAGCTCGAGGAAGTAGGGCGTGTAGGCCACCAGGTCGACGACGAGGGTGCGCTCGTCGCTCGCCCACACGCCCTCGGAGCGCCCGAAGCGCGTCCGCGCCTCCTCGAGCGCCCGCTGCCGGCGGTCGGCCTCGGCCCGCAGGGAGGCGACCAGGGACGCCCCCTCCTCCGGCGTGAACGCGCCCTGCTCCCGGGCGAGGGCGTCGAGCAGCACGGGGTCGCCCGTGCGCGTGACGGCGTCGCGCAGCCCGCGTTCGTCCACGAACCCCTGCCAGGCCGCCGCCGGGAGCCCCGTCGGGTGGGCCGCCACCAGCGCGGCGGCCCCGCCGATCAGCCCCTGGCGGGCCTCGGGCTCCTCGGCCCCCGGGTCGCCGCGCAGCGCCTCGACGTGCGCGCCGTAGGTGTTGAAGGCCTCGGCGTGGCGGACCACGTGCATCAGGTAGGCGTACTCGGCGCCCGTGGCGGGCGCCTGGAGCCGCACCCAGGCATGGACGAAGTCCTGGGCCGTGACCGGCTCGCCGTTGCTCCAGCGCGCCTCGGGGCGCAGGTGGAAGGTCCAGCGGCGGCCGTCGGGGCTGACCTCCCAGCGGCTGGCCACGCCCGGGAGCGGGCGCTGCGTCTTGGCGTCCCGGTAGGTGAGCCCCTCGAAGAGCGCGTCGCCGATGCGCCCCTCCGGCTGCCCGGTGAACTTCTGCGGGTCCAGGCTCTTGGGCTCGGTCCCGTTGACGAAGACGAAGTCGGCCCGCTCCTCGCGTTGGCCGGAGAAGGTGAACCCCACGAGCAGCACGGCCACCAGCAAGGCGCCCAGGATGCCGAGCAGGGTCCGGTACATCGACGGGCCGCGCCGCGCTCCACGGGGTCAGGGGGCGGGAATCCTACCAAGGCGGCGGAGGGACGCCGATGCGTCAGCGGCTGACGTCGCGCAGCGAGCCCAGGAAGGTCCCGTTGGCCCACGCGGCCTCCTCGCCCAGGCCCTTGAGGGGGCCGAGCACGTCGGCCGCGCGCAGCACCATCACGGGCACCACCACGGCCTCGTCGAGCAGCCGCTGCTCGGCCTCGGCCAGCAGCGCCCCCCGCAGCGCGGCGCGGCTGGCGGCGGTGGGACCGCCGGCGTGGGCGGCCAGGCGGCTCTTGGCCTCGGAGGAGGCCAGGAACGGCTCCAGGGCGGCGGGCGCCCGGCCCGCCGCGTCGGGATCCTGCGCGCCCGCCAGGAGGGCCTCGAAGGCCTCGTCCTTCCAGCCCAGCCCGCCGTCGGGGGAGGCGGCCGAGAAGACCGAGAGGTAGGCCAACGGGTCGTCGTAGGCGCCCGAGAGGCGCGTGAGCGCGAAGCGGAACGAGCCCGTCCGCAGGAAGCGGGCCAGCTCGTCGCCCGTGTAGGACAGGTGCCCCGGCGACAGGCCGAGCTGCTTCTCCCAGGTGCCCACCAGGCGCCCCGCCGGCGCGTCCAGGCCCTCGTGGTAGAGCAGGCTGTGGTCGGCCAGCAGCTTCTCGAGCTTGGCGCCGTCCAGCCCCGCCGCCTGGAGCAGCCCCTTGACCGCCGAGCCGTCCACGGCCTTCACCCGCACCCCGGTCTGCGCGCCCCGCACCCGGGGCGGCACGAGGCGGTCGGCCGGGTCGGCCGCCGGCCAGAGCAGCTTGGCCAGCGCGGCGCGGTCGACCAGGGCCCCGAAGGCGCGCCGCACCTCCGCCTTGTCGAACGGGGGCCCGTCGCAGCGGAAGCGCAGCGCCACGAGGGTCCCCGTCGGGCGCGTGCGGTAGCCGGCCAGGGCCTCGAGCTCCTTGCGCGCCTCGGGGTCGGGGGCCGTGATCCACTGCAGCTCCCGCGTCTTGAAGCGGCGGATCTCCTCGGACACGCCCTCGTCGGTCCAGCAACGGATCTCGTCCACCTTGGCCGGCGTGCCCTTGTAGTCGGGGTTGCGCACGAGGTGCACGGTGGACGGCGTGGCCGCCCCCTCGCGCGGGGGCTTGGAACCGCGGCGCAGCAGCCGGAACGGGCCGTTGGTGACGAAGGAGCTGGGGATCTCCCCCACGTCCTTCGTCTCGGCCATGGCCTCCGGGAAGGGGGCGAAGGCGGGCCTGGCCAGCAGCTCGGGCAGGGCCGGCACCCAGCCGACCGTCTCCACCACGAGCGTGCGGTCGTCCTTGGCGATCGCGCCCAGCGAGGTGCCGAAGGCGTCGAAGGTGTCGAAGGTCGGGGTCTTGTGCTTGCGGCGCTCGCTCTTGATCGCCTCCAGGACCTCCTTGAGCTTCTCGGCGGTGAACTTGTCGTCGCCCCACTTCAGCATGCGGCGCAGGACCGGCTGCTCCGCGATCCCGGGGACGGCCTTGAGCCCCACCTCCTCGACCAGGTCGCGCAGGTCCCGCCCCGGCAGGCCGTCCTTCTTCGACTCCAGCGCGTCGGTCAGCCCGCGCTGGAAGGCGTCCAGCACGCGCCGGGCGAAGTCGTGGTCGAGGATCTCGGAGGCGCCCCGGATCGGCCGGAACAGGGTGCGCCAGGGCGAGGGCTGGTCCGGGTCGGGATCGAGGACGCGCCGCCAGCCGCGCACGAAGTCCTTCGCCACCACGGGCTTGCCGTCGGTCCAGGTGGCGTCGCCCCGCAACGTGAAGGTCCAGGAGCGGCCGTCGGGCGCGGGCTCGAAGCGCTCGGCCGCGGCCGGCAGCGCCCGGCCCGTGGCCGGGTCCAGCCGCGTGAGCATGTCGAAGAGCGCCTCGAGCAGGCGCTGGTCGCCGTCGGCGGCGCGCGCGCGGGCCGGGTCCAGCCGCGCGTAGCCGGCGTCGGCGTAGTCCAGGATCACCTTCGGCTCGGGGGCGGCGCCGAGCGTCGGGCTCAGGAGCGGCAGCAGGGCCAGGGCGAGCAGGCGCTTCATGGGGCCTCCGGTGCGGCCCGGGGCTCAGCGCGAGGACGCCTTGCGGCGCCGGAGCGCCTCGGCGACGGCGGGCGGGACCCAGGCGGAGGGGTCTCCTCCCAGCGCCGCGACCTCCCGGACCAGCGACGACGATACCAGGGTCAGGCCGGGTCCCGGGGAGAGGAACAGGGTCTCCAGGTCCGGGGCCAGGCTGCGGTTGGCGAAGGCCATCGGCAGCTCGCTCTCCAGGTCCTTGGCCCCGCGGATCCCCCGCAGCAGCACCGAGGCCCCCTGCCGCCGGGCCTCCTCCACGAGCAGCCCCCGGAAGAGGGTGGCCGTGACGTTGGCCAGCCCCTCGAGCGAGTCCCGCACCAGGCGCAGGCGCTCCTCGGGGCCGAACAGCGTCGAGCGGCCCTCGGCCGCCACGCAGACCACCAGCCGCTCGAACACGCGCGCCCCGCGGGTGATCAGGTCCAGGTGCCCCCGGGTCAGCGGGTCGAAGGTCCCGGCGAACACGGCAACGCCTGCGCTCATCGGAAGGTCCTCGTGGGATCCAGCTCGACCTCGTTGGCGAACAGGGTACGCGAGTCGCCGCCCCGGCCTCCGATGGCGGGACGGAAGTCCACCTCGAAGCCCACCTCGCCGTCGTCCTCCAGCCGCAGGCCGAAGCTGAGCACGTGGTCGTCGCTCGTCCGCCGGAGCACGAGCCGGAGCAGGTTCGTGTCGTCGATGAAGTTGTACGACTCCGTCACGCGCACCGAGTACTTCTCGCTGTAGCGCCAGGAGACCTGCAGCAACGGGGCGCTGGCCTCGTCCTTCAGCCAGCGGTAGGCCGCCGACACGTCCAGCCGCTCGATCGGCTGCCAGCCCACCGACGCCGTGGCGGCCACCAGCCCCTCCGTGGCGGTGACGTCGCCCTCCGAGCCGAAGAGCAGGCGCGCCGCCTCGCGCGGCTCGCCCCGCAGCGACCAGGAGAGCCCCCACGGGGTGCGCTCGAGCCAGGGGGCCACGTCGTCCACGTAGACGTGGAAGGCGGTCTCCAGGTCGAGCACGTCGCGCAGGCTCCGGGGGAGGGCCTTGGCCCCGGGCGCGCGCGCGGGCAGCGGCCGGCGGGTCTGGAGCCGGTTGCGCAGGCGCAGGGTCGCCTGGCTGCGCTCCTCGACCCACTCGCGCTCGTCGAAGAAGGGGACGTCCGCGGGATCCGTGCCGTCGAGGAAGCGCCCCTCGAACGAGGCGTCCACGTCCAGCACGTGCCGCAGGCCGTCCAGCTGGAGCAGCCCGCCCCGGGCCGCGACGACCCGGTGGGCCTGCAGGTCGGCGCGCACGCCCGCCAGCAGCGCGCTGCGCACGAGATCCTCGCCGCCGTCGGTGCGGCCGGTGTAGGAGGCCGCCGCCACGCCGGCCCACCCCGACAGGCGCAGGTCGCCCACGCTCACCCCGGCCTCGAGCCGCGACTCGTGGTCCACGCGCTCCGCATCGTAGGGCACGTCCGCCAGACGCTCGTCGAAGCGCCGGCCGAGCGCGCCCGCCCGCGTGACGCTGGTGAGGTCCACCCCGAGGCCGCCGGTGCGCGCGGGCGCGAGCAGCGGCAGGCTGCCCAGCCACAGCCCGGCCTCGGGGGCCTCGACGGTCTCGGTGACGAAGTCGCGCTGGTGCCACTTGCCCGTGAGGCTCGCCGCCAGCGACCCGGGCCGGTAGAGCAGCCGCACGTACGACTCGCGCTCCTTGTGGGTCAGGTCGTCCCGCTCGAAGTACTCGCGGTTGAAGCCGGGGTCGGAGAACGAGTTGAACTCCACGTCCAGCAGCAGGTCGCGGGCCAGGTTCGAGCGGCTCTCCGCCACGATCCGGCCGCGCACGTCGTCGTCCGGGTCGAAGCCGTCCCGGTCGGTGCCGGCGTCGAAGTACACCCCCCACCCCTGGACCTCGCCCCGCGTGCGGCCCGGGTGGTCCCACGAGAGCGTCAGCCCCGCCACGGGGCCGCGCTCGGTGTACCCGCCCACGTCGAGGATCCACTCGAGCCAGGGCTGCTCGTCGGGCCCCAGGGTGTCGCCGATCCCCAGGAAGGCGTACAGGCCCAGGTT